>NZ_FSRT01000003.1:0-300000 GCF_900143015.1 Fibrobacter sp. UWB11
CTCTTGATTAATTTGACTTCCAAGAAATTTTCTTGGGCCGTCACTAAGCACATCTCCGATTCCTTCAATCTTCCCGAAAGTCTCGCGGGCTTTCGCTTTTTCCTTCGTTCTCGGCTTTCGTTTCTTCGTTTCGGCCTCGTCTCTCAGGAACGGCGCCAATTATAGAATTTTACGATGACTTTGCAAGGGGTAAAAGTGAAAAAATTTCACTTTTTTTCACTTTTTTCGGAAAAAACGGGATGTGCGCCGCGGCACGACAGATTATTCACATTCTGTAAACAGAAATCTTTTGCGGGGGAAAGGAGGTGCCCGCTCGGTAGCGGGCATGACAGGCACAAGGATAGCTCATAGCAGCGCCCCCGCAACAAATGCGGGGATGACAAGTTCGACGACCGCCCCGTTTTACTCCAAAGCACCTGGCAATTTTCCAAAACACTACGGCGTTCCACAAAAAACTCCTCGCGGAGTGCGAGGAGTCTCAAATCTATTCGATTACTTTATTTAACATCGCAGCCGGCGCTCGGATTTTGCCAGCCGTTTTCCGGAGGAGCCTCGCCCGCCTTCCAGCAATGGAGCGTGTCGAGTACATCGCCTTCCTTGAAAGTGGACCAGTCAGTCACTTTCTTGAAGTTGTTTTCCAAAGAGGTGTTGTATCGAGTCATGTAATGATCGACCAAATACTGCGGGCATTCCACTTCTTCGATGTAGTAAGTCGGATTGTCCGCAGCCATGTACCAATCAGCAAACCAGTGACAACCACGCAAAAGATTCGGGAGGCCGGCGTTACCGAAAGCGGCATCGCACATATCCTTAACACACGTCTGGTAACAGTCCAAAGAGCCTTCGGTGCCGCAGTTAGTATTTTTCTGGCATTCCGTAAGGAACCCGCCAAAACCTGCGCCCCAGTTTACGTTTGCGCCATTCACCTGAGTAGAGAGAGCGTCAAAGGCGCCCACGCCACCACCCGGAACCATCAAGTCAAACTGACCTGCCGGAAGACTAGCATTGCCACCCGCCACATCGTGACCGATGTTGGAGGCCATCACCACCAAGTGTTTACCTTTAAGTGCCTTATGGGTCGCCTTGGGCGGGTTATTTTCGAACTCGTCCTTAAAGTGACCGTCGTACTGCAAATGATAGCACTTGCCGCACTTGCTGTCGCCGGTGCCAGCAACGTATGCATAGGCAAGAGTGTCGTTCACAGCAATCGGCGCCATGTCGGTGCAAGTGAACACGCCCTTTTCCTTTTCGTCGCCGCAAGCACTTCTAGTGCCTTCGTAACCGAACCAAGACTTCGTTACGTTGCCCAAGGTAAAGGTGGGAACTTCCACATCGTGAATATTGCAGTTACGCGCAGTGGCTAAGTCGGCAAGATACGCCTCGTTAGAAGACGTATCCGCACGAGTTTTATCGTTCGAACTTTCCTTAAGCCAGGAACAATGCGGCTTGCAGGCATCCCAATAACGAGTATTCCAGCCACGTTTCGCCGTAGCACTGATGTCCTTGGTGTATTCAGCCGAAGGCGGACCGTAAGATTCAAGAGTCGGGAAACCACTTGCATCGAGTTCCGGTTCCTTGCTACTAGAACTTTCTGCAGCAGATGAAACCGGATTTGCGCTAGATGTCGGATTGACAGAAGAGCTCGACTGAGACGGCACTCCATTGCTTGAACTGGTCGCCGAATTAGGCGGAACAATCACAGAAGAACTCGAGTTAGAGGCACTGGCCCCCGGAGCAACAGAAGAGCTTGATCCCAAATTGCTATTTCCATCTACACTAGAGCAGCTTCCAACAAACCAATCAGCACTCGATGAAGAAGCCGCAACAGACGGAGTAAGCGGAGATGGAGAATCGTCAGAGCAGGCATTAAACATTGCACAAGTGCCCGCAGCCAATATAGAACTCAATAAAATTTTTTTCATAATCATCCTTTAAATACCTCGTCTAAAATTAGATTTAATCATCCAAAAAAGACACAAAAAAAGTTTTTTAAAAGAGATTTAGACTGTGTAAGGCGATGCCGAGATCCTTCGACCTCGTTCAGAACAGGCTCAGTCCGGCATGACAATGCATAAAAAAGCGCCCAGGAGCGGGTGCTTCCGGGGCGTTTTCAATTGCAATTTTGCGATCGTTTAGATTTTCTTCACCACAAACATGTGGCCAGGGGCCTTTGCAGGATCCAGCTTCACGTAGTTCTTGTTTCCACGCCAGACATAGCTTTCATCCGTCACGACATCCTTCAAGAAGAAGAACGAATCGTTCTCAAGTCCAAGCTTTGCCATGTCGAGTTCCACGATACCTTCTTGCACATGATCCATATCCATGTTGCACACGCAAAGAATCACGTCATTGCCAGACTTCTTGGAATAAACCATCAGCTGGTCATTCTGTGCATAATGGAATTCAAGGTTATCGTATTCCTGCAAAGCAGCATGTTCCTGACGGGCAACGTTCAGACGACGAACAAAGTCTTGAATACCCGGGCCAGACCAGTTGTGTACTTTGTACTGATACTTTTCGCTATCGGCAAGTTCTTCCTTAATCGGGCTTGGAATGTTTTCGCAAAGTTCGTATCCGTTGTACATACCCGTGAGGCTCGAAAGCGTAGCAGCCAAGAAGTAGCGCTGTTTGAAGGCATTAGCACCTTTGTATGCAAGATACTTCGGGAAAATATCCGGCGTCGTCGGGAAGAAGATACCGCGCATGTATTCCTTAGCATTGGACTGCGTGAGTTCCTTCAGATACTGTTCGAATTCCCACTTGGCAGAGCGCCATGCGAAATACGTGTAGCTCATGTCAAAGCCAGACTTTGCCAAGCGATGCATCATCTTCGGGCGGGTGAACGCTTCAGCGAGGAACACAAGTTCCGGGCGTTTTTCCTTAACATCCGCAATCAACCATTCCCAGAACGGGAACGGCTTGGTATGCGGATTGTCGATACGGAAAATTTCAATTCCCTTGTCCGCCCAGAACAAAATAATGTTCTCGATTTCCTTCCAGAGTTCCTTGTAGTTCTCGTTGTAGTAGTCGAACGGATAGATGTCTTCGTACTTCTTGGGCGGGTTTTCTGCAAACTTGATGCTGCCATCCGGTTCGTGGTAGAACCATTCCGGGTGAGACTTCACATACGGATGGTCCGGGCTGCAGTTAAGTGCGATATCAAGTGCAAGGCGCAGTCCCTTGGCACGCGCGGCTTTTGCAAAATGCTCAAAGTCCTTCATGGTCCCAAGTTCCGGGTCCACGTCATAATGACCGCCGTTCTTGTTACCGACAGCGTACGGGCATCCCGGTTCCAGCGGATTGCCCTTCTTGTCAACCTTTGCATGCAGCGCGTTGTTTGCGCCCTTGCGGTTCGTAACACCAATCGGGTGAATCGGAACAAGATAAACCGTATCGAAACCAAGGCCCGCAATGTAGTCGAGTTGCTTTTCGCAATCTTTCCAAGTGGCAGACTTCTTCGGGTCCGTGCCCTGGCTCTTCGGCCACATTTCATACCACGTACCTACGCGACTGTACGTCGGGTCCACGCGGAGTTTCATCACCGGACTTTCTGTCGGAACATCCTTCGGTTCCTTGGTCCAAGCGCAAATCTTATATTCGTAATAGCCGATATTTCCGACCGTGAACGTACCTTCCCAAAGGTCGTTATCAACAAAGTGCATCGGAGCCTGTTCCCATTTTTTCTTGGAAACATGACGGTAAAAAATTGCAGCATCGTACTTTTCGTGACTGTGGCGGAAAATGTCGGCCTGCAAAGTCACGGTATCACCGGGTTCACGCTTAAGCATGAAACGACCGCCCTCGATGTTCGGGCGGATATTTTCAATAACGAGATTTTCTTTTAGAGTTGGAATAGTTGCCATAATGACTAGAATTTAGCAAACTACTTAATTCTAATCAACTGCACATCCTTGATCCAAATCGTTCTTTCGACCTTGCCCAGATTCAAATCTAGACGGGCATACGGATCTGTTTCCGCAGGCGAAAATTCGATTTCAAACGACTTGCCCGAAGTCGAAACCTTGACGTGTTCCTGGAACCCATTCGTTTCACCATTGTAAATGGAATTACCCAAGCGAGCCGTCATCTCGCCATCGACATTAGACCAAATGGTGAATATAAATTTGTACGTAGCACCAGCCACCACGGGAATGTTTTCGTGCAGCAGTTGCACGCTGTACGAGAAGTTTCCACCTTTAGTGACGTGCACACGCATGACGTTAGAGTTCTTTTCTTTTACGACAGAAGTATCGGCAACACCATTGAATTGCGTATGGAAAACCCAGTCATTGCCACCTTCTTTAAAGTCACCATTTGTAACAAAGTTCTTGTTCAAGGGCTCAACAATTTCCGCCCAGATATCATCTACAAAGCCGTCATATTCAGCACCATTAGCCGCCGTGTACTTGAAGCGCAGGCATTGGAAACTCGGCAAGAAACGATCATTCAGAGCATTCCAGAGTTTTTCATTTTCCGTCTTGCTAAAATGAATAATTCCATCCTCACCAATCTTTGCAGAATCAAAATCAAGACCATCAACAAAGCGGTGTACGCGGAAAGCAACAGACAAATTCACTGCAGAATCCTGAATATCAATTTGCGCCTGGTTATACAGCAATTCAAACAACTGGATGTTGTTCATCTCGTAGACAAACGGAATTTCCTTGCCACCCTGGCGGATTCGCCCGTAAATGGAATTGACACCACTCTTTTTGCCCACTTGGAAGCTGACTCCAATTTCTTTCAGAAGCCCGCCGTTCTTCAAATTGATATTGTAGAAAGCGTCCTTGACATAAGCTCCATCCGTAAACGAAATGGGGAGCACCGCAGCCGGGTCATCTTCGTACGGCCAAATTTGTTGCCCCTTATCCACATCGACAGACGTGCCCTTGTCATAGAAAGTACAATAAGACTTCACTTCACTCAAGGTCAAATCGAACGTATCGATAACGACCTTTTCATCTTCGGCAGCGACCTTGGAAAGCACCACCGGCTTCGCATCCGAATAGTCAATCGAGAACTCGGCGGTAAGCCCGATATTGCTGATTTCAGGATTCCCAATTTCAATACCGGCCGTAGTGTCGGATTCAGAACACCCAGCAAAACACAGTGCCATAAGCACAGAACCGATTATTGAAATCAAAGAACGCATCATACTCCTCGTGTTAGAGGGTACAGTTGAATGTTGATTTGCACAACTTCCTCTGCTTCACCCGCTTTAGCAGAGAAATCTAGTAGTTCTTTGCGCATTAATTGCAAATGTTTTTTCAAATTGGGGAAATCTTCGCGTTTTATGCTAAAAGTCAGGGCAGAAACGTCCCTTTGCGGGCCCGGAAGCGCCGAAAGCATGTCTGCCGAGAGTTTGAGCATCTGGAGATGGTACATCTTGACCATCATGTCCTGAACTTCGTCGTCTGTAGTAATCAACGGGTCGCGCTGGCGGAAACCATTGGCAGTCTTCACCAAAAGACCAACCTCCACCAGCAACTTGAGCGATTCGGTCACCTGGGCAGGCGTAATAAGGCCACCGAGGCGTTTAGAAATCCAGTCGGGAATCGGGCGAAAATCCTTGAGCGCCACCATTTCAAGAATTGCGGAGTGGTGCCATTCGCGGAAAATACGGAACTGCGCCTTGTCCATCTTGTGCAGCTTGGAACGCGGGCTCGCTTTCAGAAGTTGAGCGTAATAGACCTGCTTATCCGCATCCGTCTGAGCCTGGTTGAAGAAAACGAGACTTTCAAAATATGCGGCACGCTGGCCATCCAAGCCGAGGCCGTGGATGAGCTTTACCACCGTGTTCTTTGTAATGTTTCGCTTTCCGTCAATGGTGAGCTTGAGATGGGCATGGCTCGAAAGCCCGGCCTTCTCCGCGAAGAAACGGAGGCTAAACGCCGGAACCGTCTTCTTCTTGTACTCATAGTAGTCCCGCAAATACACACGGTAGTTCGTGTATTGCAGAACATCAGGTTCAACTATGTGATTTTCTCCTGTTTCCATATTCTAAAAAATAGAAGTGTTTCGAAGGAAAATCAAAGAATAAAAACTCATTCTCGTTTACTGAGGTAACCATGTTTGACGGGAATACAGTAAACGTCATTGCGAGGAGCGCAGCGACGCGGCAATCCAAAGCTTTTTATCAAAAAAGGGGGAAGAGTCCCCCTGATTTCAGCCTTGCCCTTGTGTCACCCTGAGCGAAGTGCAAAGCACGAAGTCGAACGGGTCTAGGGCAAGTCTTCCATCACCCCTTCGCCTAAGGGCTCCCGCCCCTAAAACCCCGAACGCAAACGCTTTAGCAGAAATCTTTCGCAAGAAGCGAAAAACGCAAATGATCCTCGAAATGCCCGTGGATTCGTTCGTATTCGCGGCAGAGACCTTCCTCTTGAAAACCCGCTCGGCGGGCAACCGCAGCACTCTTCAGATTACGGACCGAAGATGTCAGTTCGAGACGATTCAGCCCCATCGCAAAAGCTTCACTCGATGCCAAAATCAGCGCCTCGGTCGCGAGGCCACGTCCGCAAAATTTTTGGCCGAGCCAGTAACTTACAGTGGCCGAGCGATTTTTCCACTGCACCCAGCCAAGCATGATGCAACCCGTGATTTTCTTCGAAACCTTTTCGAAAATGCCCCAGCAGGCGCCATTTGCCATCTGCGCTTGCATGTTCCAAGACTCAATCCTTGCACAAACATCCTCGGGCAAAGAGCATTCCTCCGGCCACGGCAAGTGCTCCGACAAGAACTCGCGAGATTCGTCAATAAGTTCGAACAGCGGCTGCACGTCTGCTTCGCCAAGCGGTCGCAACACAACACGTTCGCCTTCAACTTCTTGCAACGAAAATTCGTAAGGTTCGTCGTCTAAAAAATCGCTCATTATGACCTTTTGCAAAAAACAATCATCCCTAAGAGTACATAATTACAACGTCATTCCGAGCCATTCATGGCGAAGAATCCAGTTATATCGAGAAATTATGGATGGGGTTCCGTGTATGGCGACCCCGCAACGGAGTGCGGGGTGACAGCAGAAAAAACGAAAAACCCGATAGCGAACTACCGGGTTTTTCAGTGCGGATGAAAGGACTTGAACCTTCATGCCCTCGCGAGCACTAGAACCTGAATCTAGCGTGTCTACCAATTCCACCACATCCGCGTGGTGCACCAAATTTTGAAAAAAAACACCCTTTTGTCAAGGGGAGATGTTTATAAATAAGGCTATTTATAGAAGGCCGTTAAAGAGAAATGCACAAAGAACGTCATGCGGGCGGGGCCCCAGCTCGGAGTTGCGAAGGCCGCACGGGCCCCTCCCTGCACCCTCCCCATCCTTGGCCGACGCTCTATTCTCACACCGTTAAATTTCATTCCCTTTACTAAACAAGAAACTCGCTTTACACAAAAAAGCGATTGCATTTTCACAATTTTAAAGTGGCGGAAATTTGGCGGTTATTTGCGGATGGCTTCGCGGATCCAATCCATGCGCTTGTCTTTCCAATACGACCAGTCATGCTCGCCCTCCTGGTCGAACCGGAGTTCGCAGTCCACCTGGACTGCCTTGCAGAATTCTTCTATCCACGAAACCGATTCATTCGACGGATAAAGCCTATCCTTACCGCCCTGCAAAAAGCGGAAGCGTCCCGAATTCATCCGATGTTCGTTTACGCGAGCAACAGCCGAAGCCTCCCCCAGCATCTTGCCGAACGAACTCATCAGCAGACGATTTTCCACACGGCGCTTTCCCTGTATGGAATAGAAAAGCACGCCTAAAGCACCGTCCGAAACACCCACCAGCGAAACGCTCTCCACCGGCGCTTTTCTGCGGGCAGCAATAGAATCGAGTGCAGCATCCACCACATCAATCATGCTCTGCGTGACCCAATGTTTTTCACGACAGGCAGACACGCTTACCACAATTTTTTCCGGATATAGATTTGCAAAATCATTACCGGCCACAAGGCCTTTCTCACAATTCGAGCTTCCCATGCCACCATGGAACCATACAACCACAGACGACTTAGCCGCATTCGCGCGTTTTTTCACTTGCGAAGCATTTTTGTGGGCAGTCTTCGATTTCGCTTTAACAGCATTCGGCCACCAGATTCCCGTTGGACTTTGAACGCCCGATGCACCCACCGGAACCAAAAGAGTATCCGGCGCATTAAAGGCAAGTGCATTAGGTGCAGCAAAAGCCTGCGCACCAACAAGCATCAACGTGAACAACACCGGAAGAGCTAAACTTAAATGCATCATTCCACGTCGCTAGACTGTTCCTGTTCCACAACTTGGCGCGGCTTGTACACAATTCCAACGACAACGAGCACAAGGCCAAACATAAACATCAAACCGACAAGTCCAACACCCATAAAGCACCAATAAAAATGATAGCCGTCCATCAAGAATTCCCAGCTAAGTTCTCCTTCAGTCGATATCATGGACTTGACGATATACTTGTCACCCACTTTTACAGCACGGACTTCCATAGGAACATCGCTTGCGTTCATCGCAGAGAAATCATACCACTCCGCCATCTCGTCCAAGATTTCATCGTTTACATAAAGAACGAACGTGCACTTCGTATCGCCGTTAAGCTGGAAAAAGATTTTATCGAAAAACGGGATATTCGAGCCACCGAACAAGCTCGGCACCGCCGCATAGCTCACCTTACCATAAAAGACATGCTCTGCAAGGAATCCCAGTTCTTCGGACATTCCGTATTCATACGAGCCGTCCGTCATTTCATAAGCAGAAAATTCTTTTGTAATTGTTCTTGCAAGCGGGTAAATGTACCAAGAAATCCAACTAGCCAGAAAAATAAACAACAACCCAAAATTAATAAAGGCTACTTTACGGACACGGAAAAAAGACATTTCAATTCCTTACTGTTTAGACTTGAATATGAAGAAGAAAGTTGCAAGCAAAAGGACTAGCGACAAGAAGTAGAACGCAAGCGGAATCTTTCCCGAAAGCGAAATTTCTTTCACGTTTTCCATTTGAAAAAAGTGGAGCAATTCGTCACTTGCACTGAGCGTTTTTTCGTTATCGAACTGGTTCCAGGCACTATACAAATCGATATTTTTTTGGAGCAGCAATTCTACGCGCCTATTTATCGACGCAGGCAATTCCAACTGGCCTTCGGGCAACACGGCATACCCCGCCCTCGCAGAGTCAAGTTTACGCATAAGCGGCAAATCAACGCCCGCCGAATTCATTTCTATCAGGCGGTAAACTTTTTCTAGTTCATCGAACCAGGCAGAACGTTCCGAAAGGTAACGCTGCAGGCAAGAAACTTTCGCAAGCACACTCGACTTAAAATTGTCAACCGATGCCTTTGACGGAGCAGAAAAACCATTCTGTTCAAGTTTCCGGATTCCGCCCTCGAACGAGAGAGCCACCTCGCGAAGCGTCATTATCTGCGCAAGGACCACCGCAGAATCGACCCCGTAACCGCTCCGGACATGTTCCATCGAGCGCATCAGGCTTGCATCGGCAAACTGGTAATCGCAAAGCGACTTCACGTATTGGGAATAAACGGCAACCTGCGGTTTCTGCGAAACGTAAAACAACGCCGTAAGGCAAATCGTAAGAACAACGACAAGCCAAATCCAGGGTGTTTGGATTTTCATGTGCAAAGTTTCTGCAATTATTTTTTTTGTTTGCTCGTTCACATCTAGAAATTACTTTTTTTCTACTTTACGAACAATGAAGTTCCATCAATTCATCGCTTTTTCTGCACTTTTATGCTATTTCGCCGGCTGTACAGTCGAGCGGGCTGAAGAACAAATACTCGCAAGACACGTAAACGGTGTCAAAAAGACCTCCATTTGGGTTTACCCGGACGGAACAGTCCTTAAACGCAACGAATGGTACAACGACGGCATCAAGGAATTCGAAATTCCGTACAAGGATGGCGTACCGCACGGCGAATTCAAGCGCTGGACGGGTTTTGGCGATATTGCCATGACCGGCAACTACAACAAAGGGCAGCAAGACGGCAAGTGGACCGTTTACTACCAGAACAAGAAAGTCGAAGCAGTCCAGTATTACAAGGATGACCACCCTGTTGGTGACTGGGAAGGCTATCACCACAATGGTGTAAAGGCTTTTGAAGAACATTACGACGACAAAGGCAACCCCACTGGAGTATGGAAAAAGTGGCACGACAACGGAATCCTCGCCGAAGAAAACAGCAACTGTTACGATGCGAAGAGAAACTTTATTCATGACGGGGAAAACGAACCGAATCCGGGATACATCAAACGCTATGGTCGTGACTGCAGAATTGTGGAATACTACGAATGCGAAGGCGAAGAGAAATCAGGCATTTACAAGCGGTATTACGAATCGTATGGAGAACCCGATTCCACTGGCGAAAGTTGCAACAAAGCCCAAATCAAGGAAGAAGGATTCGCAGACAGCGACATCCTTTTCGACCCGCACACAACCTACAGGGCAGACGGTTCCCTCATCAAAAAAATCAAGTCGGATTATTTCAAGGGGCGTGAAAAAATACAGTGGTTCGACGAAAACAACAACGTTGTACGGGAAAGCAATTTTATTACGGAAGAAACAGACGGACCTGTAGAAAGCTCCGGCATTTCCTACGGAACTTGTGCCAACTCTTCCACGCTGTTCTGCGCCGAGACTTCGTTTGTCCGTTCTTCTTGGCCCAGCGGGACACTCGACACTTGCACCTTAAGCTACAAGGATGCGTTCAAACAAAGCATCGGCAAGTTTCCGGTATCGTTACGCTACATCAAGGCAGGACACGTTCTTTTATACGAAGAATTCTGGGCGTACGACGATCCACCGACAAGCTATGGAGATCCAGCTCTTCGCATAAGCCGCAGTTTCTACCCAGACAGCATGGGTGGCAAAATGGCAAGCGAAGGTTTTTGGCAAAGATCTCCTGACGGCAAATCCAAACGCCACGGCATCTGGCGCAACTGGTACCCGAGCGGAATTCTTCGTGACAGCCTTACCTACGTAAACGGGGAACGCGTGGGCGAGCAGTTCAGCTACGACAGCACGGGAAAACTCACAATACATAAAACAGAGAACGGCAAAAACCGCCCTGTCATCATGCATTTGCTAGGAAATTAGAAACTTAAATAGATTGCCGCGCTTCGTTCGCAATGACGTTTTTCTAAGATCTAAGTTTTAAATTCTCATCTTATAACGCTCGAGACTTCTATAGACTGTGTCGAGCCTTTGAAATTCCAGGAGACTTTGACTTTCACCTGTTTTGCATAAACATGTGACGTTGTTTCGAACGGAGACACATTTTGCGATGCGTTATTTGACGTTGCCGAAACAGTCACTTGCGAGGAATACGTCACTGTAGCAGAATCGCGAAGGCCTCGGGCCCACTTGCGGTCAATGGTATGGACATCAAAAGTCGTATCGTCCAGCGCTTTCGACGGGATAGATTCCATGCCTACAGATTTTAAAGAATCCAAAACTTGCTGAGCAACTTCAACAGCGCCATCGCGGCCGCGAATACGCAACAAAACATCGCGGTTTCCACCGCGAAAGTCCTGTATTGCCATATACAATCCAACGACCGCAACAGCGACCAGGATTGCAGCAATACCGAAGCTTTTCTTATGTTTGAAGAGTTTCGCCATAGTCAACCTACAATTTCATCCAAACGCCACCCGTTCTCCACCAAGGAACGATCACATTGTTGTTTTTTTCTTTTTGGGCACGAGCAAAAACCAAATCATCCCCATACTGCATGCACAAATAGCCTTCCGTGGGAGCCGCCGAAATGCCCATACGCGGTACAAACATCGCGCCATCACCCCAATTGGTTCCAAATTCATCCAAGTCTATAGCATCATTGTCACAGCCAAATCTTGCAGGCGATTCGAGATTATACACATCGTACAATGCAGGTGGACGATCGACATTACAAGAGCCATCAATAGGTTCAAAAACTTGAAGTTCCTGTTCAGTACTGTTAGACACTTTCACGCAAAGGCGCTTTGACATACGGCTAGACTCGTTAGCAACACGTTCCAAGAACGCCGTCACATTCACGGCGTTATCCTTCATACGGCTATTAATCACGGCACCTCTCAAGCCCGCAACTCCCATTGTAGTCAAAATACCCATTATTGCCACAACGACAACAACTTCTACTAGGGTAAAGCCGCTCTTTTTAGAACTGTGATTCAACATACAAAAATCTCCACGGTGGACCGCTCAAAAAGTTAACAATAAAAGTATTCTTTTTTTCGCCTTGGTCCAATTTATAATATACATTAACGCACCCACAAAAGTAAACATTTGTAAACAGAAAATATTTTTTTCCGTAAAAATGTGATAAAATCCATGTTAATTTGTGTAATCATGTAAATAAACCTACTCAAATTTGCTATATTCTGCACGCACAACCTGCCCAGGTGGTGGAATGGTAGACACTGGGGACTTAAAATCCCTTGGGGGCAACTCCGTGCGGGTTCAAGTCCCGCCCCGGGCATTGTTTTTGTGCTTCACTTCGCAGAAGGGAGGTAGATCATGATTGAATTCTATCCAAACAGCATATATTATCCGCGCGAAGCGGTCGATGAAAAGCTTGCCAAAGGCGAGCTCGAAAAGACCAAAAAGTACTTGATCGGCTGGACTGAACGCCACCGCGACGAAATTTGGGAATGTGCCCGCGAAGATGCCGAACAGCCTTCTGACGAAATCCTCCTCGACAACCTCCGTGCCCTCCTTCTTTGCAAGGGTTCCCTGCAACCGGCCGCCGAAATGGGCGCCATGATTCGCGAAATCACGAAGGAAGTCTGGTACCAGAACGAAAACGGTCCGAAAGACCCGGACATGATCGCTGTGGACTGGCAGACGAAGTACTTGACCAAGTGGCGCGAAGCCCGCATGTTCGAAGCATTCGTGCTTATCGAAAAGAACGCAAAGCAGCTCGTCGATATTCTCAGAGCGTAATAACAATACGGGCCATGGGCGTACCCGCCTACGGCTCACTTTGAGTTACAAGCATTTTCGCCCCGGACTAAAGTCTGGGGTATTTTTTGTTCCCAAAAGGCGCGAATAGCGACAAAAAAGGCGGTCGCAACATGCGATACCGCCTCGTAAATGGATAGAAAGACTTATTACAATTCTAGATTATTTAGTCATCCAAAATGATAATTTTCATTCTGTCCGGGTAGCTGGAATCAAGGAGTGCTCCCTGCACACGGATGGGAAACACCTTCATTTCAGGCCGTTTATATTTTCTCTTTTTCAATTCTAATTTCGTCATTTTTCAACTGCTTTATTTTACAAACTTCTTTCCGTAGTAAGCTCCACGAGCCTTCTTTCCGTTGCCCACGATACGGCCCTTAAGGTCGTAAGTATGCGGCATAAAGTTCACACGGTACGGAGTCGTGCGGACATTGTGCTGCCCGATAACGGTCGTATGCTCTTCTTCGGTTTCTTCATCGTCGATAATCACGATGCGCATAGACGCCGGGAGTTCGTCAATAGAGCTTGTCGTAGCCGTCTTGGCGATGGCACCATTAGCACGGACAGCCGAAGCGGAAGATTTTTTGACAAGGTAAGCACGCATCGGATTAACCCATGCACCTGCAGCCGCCTTGACGAAATCACCTACTTCTACACCGGTTTTTTTGTCTGCGTTGCCGGCAAATCCGTAAATGCTACCCAGTTCAGGATTGCCTTCTTCCCATTTCTTATAAGTCAAGCTTCCGCGGAATTCCCATTCCGAAGACTTGTTCGTACCATTGTCAACTGCATCCCTCGTGACTTCGAGCGTCACAGAGCCTTTGATATCGAACTTATCGCCATCCATCAAAACGATATACGGCGTGTAAGCGTTCAATGTCACATGTTCAGACGATGTGTTTTCCCAGACGACATGCATGCCGACAGCCTTTTGACCGTCTTCCACCACGATTTTGCTGAATGCAAGGACTTGCTTTAGACCCTTGATTTGGCTCGTGCTTACGCTGAACGGCAAGACGATGGTAGAACGAGATTCTTTCGTAAAGCTACGTTCGAACTTAACCGAATCGACCGTAATTTCTTCGTCAATATTCACAGTTCCGTCTTCACCATAATTAGCATCGATGGCTGCAATCGAATGTCCATCCTCATCCTTGAAAATTCCGACTGAGGCGAAATCTGCAGTCCTTTCGAGGATAGCAAAGTGCTTTTCAATATCACCCCTATAATTACCCATGCCGGTGATTTTCACATAAGGCGCGGTCGAAGATTTTTCCACATTTTCAAAACATTCCACGGTGTAGTCCGTCTTGACTTTAAGCGTCTTTTTGCCATCCTTCACGACAACATCGGGGCAAACAGGATTACCCGTGTAAGCCTGAACCGCAATGTCATCGACAACGATATCCTCACTGGTAATCCACTTTAGAGGGGTAAGCATCTTGCCACTGAGTGAAGATCCATAAAAATTAATGGGTACAGGCTCATCATAAATATTGCCATCTTCATCCTTAAAAGCTTTACCTTTGGCAATATCAATGGCCATGGAGGGGCTAGAAGCTGCTATACGGAGTTCCTCTGCGGTAATATGATCATCGGTGGAATTCCAACCTAAAGTGACTGACCATCCTTCCATTAGTGATGCATCTACGGAGCCTCCATTTACCACTAAACCATAAGCATAGATTCGACCTACGTTTATATTACCGCCATTGATTGTAGCCCCATCACCATCTGCTACAATTTCATCAAAAGTGAAATTACCACCATAGATGCACAAATTCTCAGAAATCCCAAGTTTTTTTGCATTGAACGAACCCGTGCCACGCGATTGCGTATGAATATAGAGAGCATCGAAATACATGTTTTGCGCTTCAACATTGAGTTTGGCGCCGTCAGCAAGGATAAGGTGAACATCATCACTGAATGAGAGAGTCTTTAAAGCTTCACTTGAGAAGGTCACTTCGCCTTGCACAACATACCATCCACCGGTAAATCTTAAATAATGATTTTCATCAGGTTCACCGATATCGCTTGTAAGCAAGAAATATTCAGTCACTTTCTGCGTCTTGCCATCTTCATCGACATATTCAACAGGCTTCATATCGTCCCATATTGCATAGGCAGTTGTATGGCCAGAAATAGGAGCGGACCAGTCAAATACCTTGGTGCCTTCTTTCGTAGCAGCCCATCCGACGAATGTTGTACCTACACGGGTCGGATCTTCGGGCTTTGTAACGTGCGCTTCGCCATTTTCGTCAAAGGAAGCAATAGTCTCCTTAGGCTGGATGCCATCCTGGTTATCAATGTACACGATATAGCATGGCACTATAGGTTTATCCTTAAAGGCGTTGTTATATTCATAACGATGACAAATTTTGCCATTTTCTTCCTTAAAGGTCTTGCCATTTGCAATAGAAAAAGAATTCGCAGAACCTAAGGTATAACGGTCTTTTGCACTGCGCCAATCCAAGATAACATCATAAACCTTGAGTGTATATTCAGGTTCTTCTGCATCGGTATTAGAGGAAATATTCACGATACCGCTGTTAATATAAATTCTTCCGGGATAATATTCGGTTTTTACAGCAGGGCGACCAGCTGCATGGCCATTTCTTACGGTTACGATTCCACCGTTAAAGGTCACTTTTTGATGGGCGAGAATTGTACTGTTTGTTTCTGACGAATCATAGGCCGTTAGCTTACCCGTGCCAAGCGTCTGAGCATAAAACGTCAAGTTCCCTGAAGATTGGATTACGGTCTTATCATATGCAATGGCTTTCAGTTCTGCGCCATCCGCAAGGATGATATGCGCATCCCCATTGAACGAGAGCGTGTAATCCTCAACATAAACGTCTACGCTATCGTAGAAAGTATTATGCACCACATACCAAGCGCCCGGGAGGTTGACGACGCCTTCTTCTTCGTTGGCTTTGATAAGGTCGCTTGTGAGCACGGTATAACTATTTAGAGATTGAGATTGACCATTTTCGTCAATATATTCAAGCCTGTCTTTGTTCCATTGGGCAAAGAGGGTCATATTTTCAGTGACAGGGATATTGAAAAAATATCCCCTTGTGCCATCTTCAGTGGTGGACCAGCGATAAAACTTGGATCCGTTGCGGGTTGGAGCCGGCGGCTCAGCAATGTTGGCATAGCCTTGTTCGTTGAAGGTCGCTGCAGCAACCACAGGTTCCGTGCCGTTCAGCGCTTGGAATGTAACCGCATAGCACGGCTTAAGTGTCTTGCCGTTAAGCGAGCTTAAATATTCATCTTTTTCCCATAGCGCATCATATACGGTTTCCGTCGAATAGACTTTACCGGTATAGGCTTTGCCGTCTTCATCTCCAAAGGCTTTGCCTTCGGCTATTTGAACAAAACTCCCCGGTTGATGACCACCAGCCACGATAAACATTCCAACTTTGATGGAATCAGTTTTTTTACGCCAATCCAAAGTGATTGAACCAGACTCAACTCTACCAACATTGTAAGAACCACCGTTAAATATAACACGACCTTTACTAGCAAACAATTGACCACCTACTTTCACGGAAATTCCGTTTATAATAAGATCTTTATTCCTTCCTGCACCTATATCACCTTGTACGTATTCATAGCTACCCTTCTGACTATAAACATTCAATTTTCCAGAGCCATTCTTCTGACCATAAATATTCAAGTTTCCTTGGCTTTTTATACCGAAGAGAATATCCTTTTCATACTCCACAACGTTAAATTCGGCATTATCCGCAATGATAAGGTTAACATCCTCGTCCCCAAAGTCAATTTGGCCCTCAAAAGTTACACGATCGCTCACTACATACCAGCCACCCGGCAATTTCGTTGACTCCTTAATGTTCGGTAAAAGTGTATCGAGGATGACATAATCCTCAACACTTCGCTCGACTCCGTTTTCGTCCATGTAGAAGAAAGGAGTCTTTGCGGGCACAAGTGTTTTGTCTAGGATGCTATAAATATTGTCAACAGATAATTGGCCGCTGTAAAATTTGCCGTTTTCATCCTTGACGTATAAATCATTCTTTATGGTGAAGGTGTTTGCATGAATTACATTGCGCACTCTAAAAGAATCTGTGGGATTTTTCCAACCAAGCGTAATCGATGTTGCGTCAAGTTCTTCTACATCGACATTACCACCATGAAATTCAAAATTTTGAACATCTATGCGTACATTATCTTTATGACTATCGTTTTTAGGATTATTATAATCCGTTGTGACGTGACCGCCATAAATAGCTATAGAGACATTAGATGCTGTAGTAGGGTCAATACCATTTTTGACATTTAATACACCCGTACCTAAAATGGGTTTATAGTAGCTAGTTGATCCTACGAAAATGGATATAGAAGGAACATCTGAAAGTCCTAAATCTTTTTTATAATATAATTTGTTGCAGTTTAAATAAGCTCCATCCATTAAAATAATCTTGATACTACCCTCGAACCCGATATTCTTATCACCCAGATCTACGGTGTCATATACCACATAAATACCGTTATTCTGCATAAGCGTCATATGGTCAATGTCTTTTGAGAGATAATTAAAAAGAGATACGGGCTCCCTTTCTCCGTTTTCGTCAATATAAAAGATATATCCCCACGAGGTTGCCGCCATAAGCAGGGTAAAGATGAGCACAAGCCCCAAACGGAGCGAACGGAATGGATGTAATAGATAACTGGTCATAGTATTTTGTACCGTTTTTGTTGAATAAATTTTTACAAAGTACAATGCTAAAAAAATTACGGAACCAGTCCAATAGCCCAAACGGGTTATATTTTCGTAATACTTTTATAAGAAAGCATTAGTTTGCGTGGAAACGGATAGGAATCCAGATTTCGAGTTTGCCCTGCTTACTCGGCGGAAGGCGCCAGAAATACTCGACATGCTTTAGGAGCTTCACTTTAAACACATCGTTATCGGAACTCGTAAACATGATTTGCGGATCCATAAAGCGTCCAAGGCTATCGAGCGTGAGGTGCAACCCGAGGAATACATCATCATCGGATTTGATGAACCTTCCACCTTTGCGAGCCACACGTATTTTCTTGAAATATTCCGAAGATAGGTAATGCAGGCCAGCAGCACGCCCTTCCAAGAACAAGGCAAGTTTGTTCAAGTCACGCCCTGCCGAATTTTCTATCACATAAATTTCGTCAATAGAAGGCATTTCAACGCGCCCCACAAACGCATCTTCGACGACTTCCTCTTCTTCTTCGGCATCTACGATAGGTTCGTACTGAGGGATGCTGTAAACAAAATACAGCACTGCAACAAAGACGAGCAAAAAGGCAAGCAACGGAGCGTTACGTTTCAGCATATTCCTACTCTATGGACTTGATGCAAAGTTGCACCGTCTTACTGTTGTTGTAATAATTCCAAATAGGCTCAAACACAACCGTTATCGGTCGAGAACGTCCAAGCAAAGCCTTGCTCTTGCGGAGTCCAAAAGCAATTGCCGGGAACACCGCACTCCCCGCCTGCGAAATTTCCATCTGCAAATGCCCTCCGCGGAGTTCACGCACACGATGTACGGTAACGCCTTCGGCACGGAATGCAGGGTATGGGAAGTTTCCGCCAAACGGTTCTAGCAAATCAATATATTCAAGAATCGAACGTTCACGAATCGGGTAACGCCCTGTCGGCACACGCGTTTCTACAGTCAGTTCACGGAGTGCAATCTTGATATCGAACGGGTACGATTCGTCGGTATTGACGATTTCTCCTGTGTAACCCTGCTCTTTTGCTGACTGCAACAGGCGCCCACGCAATTTTTCAATTTTCCCGGCTTCGAGCGAAAAGCCCGCGGCATTCGCATGCCCGCCCCAGCGGTCAAAAAGCTCGCGACTTTCGAATAGCGCCTTGTGCCAGTTGAATCCAGGAACGGCACGAGCGCTCGCATGCGCCATGCCATCGATAATCGAAAGCACCGCTGAGGGCCTGTGGAATTCCTGAGCAAGTTTTGCAGCCACAATGCCAATCACGCCCACATGCCAGTTTTCACCTGCAACAACAATCACGGTCGGGATGGTTTCGCCATAAAGAGCCTTGACTTGTTCCATCGCCATTTCGGTGATTTCGGCCTCTTTGTCCTTACGACGCTTATTCCATTCCTTCAGTTCCGCAAGGAGCTGCGAAGCCTCGCTCTTGTTTTCGCACAAAAGAAGTTTAAGGGCCGGGTCCGGGCGTTCCATACGTCCCGGGGCATTCAAAAGCGGAGCCAATTTGTACATCACGTCAATGCCACCCACACAGCTATGGGGTTTCATGAGAGACGAGTACATTTCTTGCACTCCAGGCCAGCGGCTATTCTTTAAATATTCAAGCCCAGACCGCGTAAAATAGCGGTTTTCAGGCGTCATCTGCACAAGGTCCGCAAGTGTACCAAGTGCCACCAAGTCCAAGTATTCCACCGGATTCGGGAGCCCAAGGCGGCTGTACAGGGCACAAATAAATTTATACGAAACACCGACACCGCAAAGTTCCGGGTTCGGGTAATCGTCGCCTTCTTGGTGCGGGTCCAAAAGCACATCGCTTACCGGGAGTCCATCGCCCGAAGGCTGGTGGTGGTCCATCACAAGGACTGCCATACCTAGCTCTTTGGCATGAGCGATTTCCAAATTCGCAGTAATGCCCGTATCTACGGTAATCAAGTTGCGAGCGCCAGCCTCGTACATTTCATCGACGGCAGAAACCGAAAGTCCGTAGCCATCGCCAAAGCGGTTCGGCAGTCGCCATTCCGATTCAATGCCGACCGTCTTTAAGCAGCGCGTCAAAAGCGTTACCGAGGTCATGCCATCCAAATCGTAGTCGCCAAAAATGAACACACGTTCGCCACGTTCGCGAACGCCCAAAATCCATTCCACCGCCTTGTCCATCCCCATCATGAGGAACGGATCGTGCACATCGTTTTCGCTGCAGCAAAGCATGTGGTAAGCATCGGACACCGTCCTTATACCACGCGATACAAGGAATCGCGCAACTGCATGCGGGATTTTCAACATGGAGGACAATGTGGAGGCGACAAGATCTTCCATTACTTGTAGCCTTCAAAAAGTTTCATCGCGAGGTTCTGGAGGCACATCACGGCCGCCATTCGCCTTGAGGCGATTCTCGACATGGTCTCCTGAACACACACGAGCGCAAGTTCCAAGGCCGAAGCCCCCACCTGCGGGAAGCGTTCAAGGTTCACACGACCGGTAGCATCCGGAATACGGAGCGGAGCGCCCGACTGTTGGCGCAGCAAATCCGAAATCAAGAACGACAAGACTTCCAAGAAACGGTTCACGATAGCCGGGTCTTCAAGTTCGGCATCTTCAAGTTCAAAGAACAAGTCCGTGTAGTCCTGCGAAAGTGATTTTTCAATAAAATCAACTGCAAGCGAGCACCAAGCCTTTGCATGCTCGGCGTAGTAAAGCGCCATGCCAGGCGACCCTACGGCAAGCCCGATTACATCGTCGGTCAAAGTCGATTCGTCAAATTCTTCACCGCCCACGCGAACCGCCTCAGCGCGAACTTCTTCGTCGGTAAGGGGTGGCAAGTGGAGCGCCAAGCAGCGCGACCGGATGGTCTGCAAAAGCTTTTCGCGAGAAGATGTCGTTAAAATGAAATACGTGTTCGGCGGGACTTCTTCGAGCGTCTTGAGGAACGCGTTTGCAGCAGAATCGTTCATGCGGTCGGCCTCGGCAATAATCACCACGCGCACGCGGTCGCCCTTCATCGCAAAGGAGGCGGTCATCGTACGGATGAGTTCCACCGAAATCACGGCGCCCGCACTGAAAATATCGACACGGTACGGGTTCTTTGCAATTTCTTCGATGTAGGCCTGCTTAAAATCCTGGATGGTCTTTGCGGAACTCCCGGCAGAGACATCGGCCGCATTGCGGGCACTAGCCTCTTTCGCTTCCATCGGCACGACCCAGTTGTCGGTCACGCCGGTATCGGCTGCCATCTTGCAACCGAAGCAATTGCCGCAGGGGCGAACGCTGGGGTTCGTGCACTGCAACGCCTGGGCAATTTCCATCGCCAAGGCCTTTTTGCCAATCCCCACAGGACCGTCAATCAGAATCGACTGCGGGAAGCGGTTCTCACGCAACGCCGCCATAAGACGAATGCGGATTCGTTCCTGGGAGGCGGGGCCATTCAAGCGATATTCGATCATTTTTGTTTCAACCATTGCAACGGGTCCACGGTTTGTGTCCCTTCGCTTACTTGAAAGTACAATTTAATTCCATTTAACGAAGCAATATCGCCCACTTCTCCAATTTCTTCGCATTTCTTGACACTTTTGCCCTCTTGGACGTGGATTGCTTTCATGTGACCGTACACCGTGTACGTTCCATCTTCGTGTTCAATGATAACTGAAGGTCCGCGACCATCAATTTCGGCAACCATCGCAACAGTTCCCGCTGCGGCAGCACGAATACGTCCACCCCGTTTACCTCGGATTTCGACACCCAAGTTACGCGTCATGATGTGAAGCACCGGATGTTCCTGTAGGCCGTATTCACTGATAATCGGGCCATCGAGAGGCATGCACTTCGGGCCCTTGAACGGAGAAACCTGAATGGTCTTTTTCGCCGCTTCGGCCTGACGAGCCTTTTCTTCCTCGCGTTTCTTATCCGCTTCACGCTTTTTCTCGGCCGCCTTTTCCTTTTTCTTGAGGGCAGCAAGGCGGGCCGCCTCGGCGCGCTTCGCTTCTTCGATTTCTCGCTTGCGGCGCTGTTCAAGTTTTTTGAGGAGCGCAAGCATGGTCTTCTGGTTGCGTTCGAATTCCTTGAGCGCCATGCGCTGCACGGCCTTGTCGTGTTTCAGGGAGTTCAGCATGCGCGCCTGACCGTTCATCTGCGCTACAAGACCTCGTTCCTCGACCGCCTTGCGGGAGCGGAGTCTCGAAAGTTCAGCCAAGTGTTTCTCTTGCGCCTGCTGCTTCTGCGTACGTTCGGCAACGAGTTTTCGGAGCGTCTCCACGTCCTCGCGGTCGCGGTTCAGCAAATGGTGTACCCAGTAAACTTCGCGTTCCGGGTTACCGTTCTTGGTCAGAAGATTAAAAAGAATTTCGGCATCATTGCTACGGCCATATACATACAAATTACGGATACGTTTTCGCATGGCCCGCTTACGCGCCCTGATTTTCATGTCAAGCGAATCGATATCCATCACAAGTTGCTTCACGGCCCCTTGCAACATATCTTCATTGCGGGTCAGTTCCGAAAGGTAAGACCTTGTGCGGTTCAGGTTCTGGTCCAAAAGTGAAATCGTGTTCAAGACACCTTTTTCTTCGGTTTCAAGGACGGCAAGTTCCTCACGTTTCTTTGCAAGGTCCACTTCCAGCTTTCTGAGCGCGTTCTTTTGTTCGTCAATCTGCGTATCTGTCCGTTTTAAAGGCGCACCCCAAACAGTAGCGGGCTCAAAGGCCATAACAGCAAAGGCTAAAAACACCAACAGAAACAACCGAGATATACGGCGCATTATTCCTGCTCACCTTTCTTTTCGAACAAGAAGTTTCGCACCGTGCGGAAACTAAAGTATCCCGCAAGAGCCGTTTCAAGGAGTACCGTAAAGAGCACTACGATTCCAAAATACGAGACTCCGGTTGCCACAATCGGGAACATTTTCACCACGGACTTGATTACAAGCCCAAGCAGCAACACGGCAACGCCGCTCCCGATAAATCCCTGCATCGCCCCTTCCAGTACAAACGGGAATTCAATGAACAGGTAACTGCCGCCGGCATATTTCATGTTCTCGACCAAAAGCTTGCGGGACATGAGCGAAAGACGCACCGAATTGCAAATAATGAGCGAGAGCGTAATGAGCAAAAGGATACTGATGCAAATCGGCCAGAAAATCATCTTGAACTTCCACGATGCAATTCGCGAAGCCCATTTTACCGGAGCCTGCACCTCTTCAAAAACAGTCTCCTCTGCAATTGCATGTCGCACTTCGGAAAGGTCCAGCGGATTGCGAGCCTCATCGCTCAACGACACACGGAAAAATGCTGGAATCGGGTTACCTTCGACAAGATCCAGCATATCCGATGAAAAATGACGGCGAAAATCCGAAAGCGCAGAATCCGCACTCACAAACGAGACCGACTCTACATGGCGAAAATGCTCAAGCCTCGTCTGGATTGCCGGAATGGAATCCTCAGGAACATTCTCGTTCAAAAACGCTTCAATGACGTACAACGATTTTTCGACAGAGAGAAGCTTAAACGAAACTCCCAACGCCGTAAAAGAAGACGCCAAGAGAAGCGAGCACAGAAAAATTGTCAAAAGAGACGGGAGAATCACCGTGCGGTGCTGCTTCCATCCTCGAAAAGATTCCGATATTAAGTAACCTAATTGTCCGAACACGTCTGGAATATAATTAAATTTATAGAGGTTCTTTATGGGGCTTTTATGGGAAACATCATATTAAAGATTACCGCACTGGTATGCGCGATGGCCCTTTGGTTCTATGTCATCTCGCTCAAGGACTTCCAACTGACAATGGAAGTTCCGCTTACGTTCGTGAAATTGCCCGAAGCACTCGCGATTGCATCTAAACCGCCTAGCACCGTTTCCGTGATTGTCGAAGGAAAGCCCCTCGACCTCATCCGTCTGCAGTCGCAAAAGCAGGCCGCGATGGTTGTCGACATGCACCTTGCCGAACTCGGCTCCAAGCGCATCCATCTTGATTCCAAGAACTTCGTGGCCCCGAACTTTACAAGCGTCCACTATGTGGAACCGGACAACCAATACCTCTTCATCGACGTTGCCGTCGACACGCGAATCGAACGCAGCATTCCCATCAAGAACAATGTGACATTCAGCGCCGCTCCGGGCTACGTTATCGTTCAGCAGCCCAAGCTCATGCAAGAAGACCTCATGGTTTCTGGCGCTAGGAACGCCCTCACGCGCATTATCGACATCCCGACAGATTCCATCTTCAAGGACAGCATCAAGGAAAGCCAGACATTCTCTGTCCCGCTCGCGACCGATCAGCTTCCGCCGTTTGTAACACCGAGCGATACTGTCGCAAAGATTTTTGTTGACGTTCAAAAAATCAAGTCCAAAGAATTCAAGAACATCCCCATCCACCTTATCGGTTTCTATGACCGCGCTTTGAACACGCTCTCTCCCCAGCAAGCGACAGTTGAAGTCACTGGCGGTGAAAAGGTCATTGAAGCCATCCAGCACAACGATATCGAACTTTTCATCGAATACAATCGTTTCGCCATCGAAGATGCCGACAGCCTTGCTCCGACAATCAAGTTGAACCTGCCGCCAGACATCGACCGCAATATGTCCATCAAGGCAGTTCTTGTCAAACCCGACAAGATCAAGCTTATCAAGACAAAAACCGAGGACGAGAACAAAGACGAGGATTATGGAATATGATTTGGCTTGGAATTGAATCCAGCTGCGACGAAACTGCATGTGCCGTTTTGCAAGACGACCCGCTTAAAGTTCTTTCGAACCCTCTCTATAGCCAAATTGATGAACACGCGCTTTACGGAGGAGTTGTCCCCGAAATCGCAGCGCGTGCGCACCTCCAAAAAATCGCCCCCATTGCCGAAGCAGCCGTTAAAGAAGCAGGCATTGAGCTCAAGGATATTGACGCGATCGCCTACACCACGGGTCCAGGCCTTATGGGTCCACTCCTTGTCGGCGCCAGTTTTGCCAAGGGACTCGCCCGCGACTTGAACATTCCGGCTTACGGCATGAACCATCTCGAAGGGCACCTCGCCGCAGCATGGCTTTCTAACCCGGACATCGAGCCACCGTTTTTGACGCTCACCGTCTCGGGTGGCCACACGGAACTTGTGATGGAAGAACCGGGTTTCAAGTACACAAGCATCGGACGTACCCGCGATGACGCCGCCGGCGAAGCATTCGACAAATGCGGAAAGCTCCTCGGACTGAAATACCCGGCAGGTGCCACCATCAGCCGTTTGGGCAAGGACAAGAACCGCAAATTCGTCGAATTTCCGCGTGCGCTCCACACCCATGACAACTGCGAATTTTCGTTCAGCGGCCTAAAGACCGCCGTACTCCGTTACACCGAAACGCACGACCCAGAATTTATCCAGCAGAACCTTGGCGATATTTGCGCATCGCTCGAAGATGCCATTGTCGATAGCCTTGTCACAAAGACCATCAACGCGCTCAAGAAAACGAAGATGAAAACTCTCGTGATGGGCGGAGGCGTAAGTGCCAACAGTTGGCTCAGAACACGTCTGCAGGATTACTGCGACAAGAAAGGAATCCGTTTTTGCGTTCCCGACCGCAGCCTGAGTACGGACAACGGAGCGATGATTGCCGCAGCAGCCATCCGCCGCAAGTCGCAAGGCAAGCTCGAGTCCATCGATGTCGTGAAGCCGTGGATGCCGCTCGCACTGTAGGCCATAGGCCGTGGGCGGTAATCCCCTATATAATACAGTTTATCTAGTCCGCGCAAGCGGACTTCTTTATTTTACCCCAAACACAACCTTCTTTTCTTGCCATCCCCCTCACTTATGTTTGTTTTTCGCAACATTTCATTTTATATTATAGATATGGTATTCAAAGTAACACAGAAGGTTCGTGCAGCCATCGGTTCCCGAGTGGCATTTTTGATAATTTGTCTCGTTGCGGCTTCGTGGGCACAAGACTTGAACAAACCTATCAGCGACGCAGATGTTTTCCGCCCCGAAAAGCGCGAAACCAAAGTTCAGATGGTCGATTCAACGAAAACCAACGATGTCAAGTTGAACGTTGATATTTTTGCTGACGGTTTTATCGGTTCGTATTACATCCTTTGGGACAACATTGACTTGTCCGAAGATATCAAAAAGATGATTCAGAGCCGAGACTTTGCCCGAGATGAATTCTTTATGCAGAACATCGACCGCGAGCAGTTCGAACAGGAACGTATGTTGCAGTTGTTCGAAGACCGCAAGCAGGAGTTCTTCAAAATATTCCCCGACGAAGCACTCAAAGAACTTCAAGAAAAACAAGCCGACGAATAGAGCGGTATAGCCGCAGTTATGAATGAAGAGTTCAGAATTAGGACTGCAGCAAAAATCGAGAATCGCCGCCCATGTCATGACCGCCACCAAGCGAGCATCTCTGTATTTGTCATGCCCGACTCCGATCGGGCATCTCCTTTTACTAGATTTTCTAACGATCAATGACTAATAACTAACGACTAGCAAATGTTTTCGCAAGAACGTGCATTCACAGATTGGCAGCTTACGGGTTTCGGTAGCGCACCGGCATTTCTTTTCGAGACAATCGAAAGTACGCACAAGCTCATGAAGGCCATGGCAGCCTCCGGCGAAATTGCTCCCGGCACACTCTTTGTTGCTGATTCGCAAAGCAATGGACATGGACGTCACGAACGAACCTGGGACTCCCCCGCCGGAAAAAACCTTTACTTCAATATTCTAATCCCGCTAGAAGGCATCCCCGCCAATCGTTTCGCACAAATTACGCAAGTGGCGGCACTCACGTTTGCAGAAACGTTCAATAATATTCATTCCGCAATTCAGGACAGTGCGCAGTTCGCAAATGTAAATGCGGTCGATAAATGCGCCACCCCCACGAACGCAAACCGCGCAAAACCAGAAATCGTAACCGCCCCGAAAATTACAGTCAAGTGGCCGAACGACATTCTCTTTGGCAAAAGCAAGTTCTGCGGAATTTTAGCGGAAATCGTTTATACACGCACACATCAATCGGGGACGACAAGTGAGAATGCGCCGCGCCCAGCACTCAACATGGGAGTCGGCATCAACGTCAACAGCGATCCCGAAGATTATGCCCACCTGAACCGAGCAGTCACTACGCTCAAAGCCATTTTCGGGCACACAATCAATCGAGAAAAACTTTTGCAACAACTCATCGGGAATCTCGAACGCGCCATCGGGCAGTTTAAAGCATTCGGCATTCGCCCCTGGGTCGCTGCATGGAAACGCATGGACCAGTTCATCGGCACCCGCGGCACCATTGTCGTAAACAACCGCTGCACCGATCAAAACCGCGAAACAGGCGAAGGCGCTATCAAAAAATCCGGCACCATCATTGACATGCAAGATGACGGCAGCCTGCTCTTCAAATGCGATGACGGCACAATCGAAACCGTCATTTCTGCAGATTTAGAGATTTAAATTTTCCGCGCATTTTTAAACGCATTCTCATACGCAATTTCCACACATTTGTGCACATATTTCACGCGCATTTTGAGCACTTTCCCCACGTTTTTTCAAATGTATTTTGTGTACATTCTCAAACGTACAACATTTACAACACTTCTTTTGCACAAAAAATTGTAACCATAGTCTTACAATTAAAATATTTGTATATTGCGCCTAAAATAAGGAGGCTATATGCACATTTCACAACGTGCATCCAGGAAGGCGCTGTTTTCAGCGTGTTTAATTCTTCCATTTTTCATGTACGCTTGCGGTGGCGACAGCGGCAGCAGCGCGGCAGAAAACGACAACGACATTGAAGAAGATGACGAAGACAACCTCGGTGGTGAAAATTTCAAAGATACCTCCATTACCGCCACTACTTACAATTCCAATGTCGGTGTTGTAAGCATCATCAAAGACGAAATTTTAGACGTAAAAAGCGGTAATTCCTACAAAACAATCCAATTCGGCCCTTACACATGGATGGCCGAAAACGCCAACTACAAAGTTTCCCGCAGCGCCTGCTATGACGAAGATACGGACAACTGCAAAAAACTCGGGCGCCTGTATCAAAACTCGAACGCCTCCCAAGCATGCCCAAGCGGTTTCAAAATTCCATCAGAAGCCGACTTCAAGTACATCGTCCGTTTCGCAAGCAACATCACCAACCGCGATTTCGGATTCAATCCGCAAATGTCCGGCTACTGCGAAACCGTAAATGGCGAACTCCAGTGCAGCCGTGGAGGCAAAGAAGCATACTACCAAACCTCCGATTTCAATATTTTCAGAGTCAACGGTAATGGCAAATACGATTTCCCTGAAGCCAATTACAGCGCCTATTACGCTCTCCGTTGCGTAAAAGTTTCGCACTTTGTCGAAACCGAAAAGCAACTCCCCATTTGCGATTCCACCACATACAATAGCCTCAGCAACTTCTACATTGCAAGCAAAGGATACAACTACCGTTGCAACAGAAAAAAATGGGTCGAGGCCGACGACAACAATTCCTGCCCTTCCGCGGAACGTGGCGAGAAGCATTACTACAAAGACACCTTATTCGTTTGCCGAGGCACATGGCAATACGCAACGATGAACGATGTAGATGCCAGCTGCACCATAAAAAATCAGTGGGAAGTCCGTAAGCTGAACGGACAAAGCTACATCTGCGACGATTCCACCTGGCGCAAGCCCTCCACCATCGAAACCGCCATCGGGCTTTGCAATCTCGACAGTTTAAAGAAGACAAAAGCCTACATCGACGATGACGACACCACAGGTTACATCTGTGATTCTACAGGTTGGCGCAAGACCGTGCTTATCGACTCCATTGGCACATGTACTGCCAAAAATCAATGGGCACTCAAAATAAACTACGGGAAAAAATACATCTGCGATGATTCCACTTGGCGTAAGCCCAGCACCATCGAAGATTCCATCGGGCTTTGCACTCCTGACAGCCTGAAGAAAATGAAAACCTTGAAAACCAAGTCGGATTCCACGCATTACTTCTGCGACACAACCGGCTGGCGCAAGGCAGTACTCATTGACTCCATCGGCCAGTGCACCAAAGACAGGCAATGGGAGCAAAAGAAAAATTACAGCAAGAACTACCTCTGTAGGGATTCCAGCTGGCGTAAAGCAACCGCCCGCGAAGATTCCATCGGATTCTGCATTCCGAGCAAAAACGGCAAAATCGATTCACTCAAGAGTTCCAGCAGCTACGAATCTTACTATTGCGATTCCACAAGCTGGCGCAGCACCGTCTTGGCGGACTTCCATGGCACCTGCGATTCCACAAAGTTCTACAGCACCGTTGAATACAAAGGAAGCACCTATGCTTGCCGCACCACAAAATCGTGGACAACTTTGAGTAGCACCGAAAAGAATCTTGGCGTTTGCACCCCAAAGATTTACGGTAAAATCGACTCCTTAAAATCTAGCGGTACAAGCTACATTTGCGATTCCACAGGTTGGCGCAGCATTGTCTTGGAAGATGTCGCCGGGAAATGCGATTCGACCAAGTTCTATAACACCGTCGAATACAAAGGAAGCTCTTACGCTTGCCGCACCACAAACAAATGGACAACCCTAAGCAGCACCGAAAAAAGCATCGGCATTTGCATGCCCAAGATTTACGACAAAATTGACACCATAAAATCAAGTGGAACAAGTTACATCTGCGATACCACAGGTTGGCGAACAGCGACTGTTTATGACTATTACGGTGCATGCGATTCCACAAAACTCTATACATCAAAGACAGTCAGCGGAATTACATACGGCTGCCAAAATGCCAAATCTTGGGAAAAGCTCACGCACCCCACAACGGTATTCGGATTCTGCACGCCCAAACTTAAAGGCACCTTGAAAGCAGACAGCACAAACAAGATTTACATTTGCGACTCGCTTTGGAGAGTAGCAACAAAAGACGAAGTTCTCGGCGTATGCGAAGAAGACAACGAAGGCCTCGAAAAAACTTACAGTTCCATCAAGTACGCCTGCATCAACAAGGAATGGCGCACCTACACAAGTCTAGAGAAATCTATAGGCCTGTGCTACAAAGGAACATTGGGCAAAATAGCATCCGACAATAACGTCACCTACATCTGCAAAGAAGACGGATGGAAAAAATACGCCATCGAAGATGCTTATGGAAAATGCACTAATTCTATAAAGGGAAAGATTGTCGAATTCGGAAATGAAACGTACGGCTGTGCGGGCTATTACTGGAGAAAACTGGACTCCCTTGATTTAACCTTCGGCATGTGTCTAGAAAGAGATGAACACAAAATATACGAATACAATGGAAACCACTATTTTTGCGACGACGATGAATGGGAAATCGCACCTTATTGGAACGTTCTCGAAAAATGTACCAAGGCCATAGAAGGGAAAATTGTAAAATACCGCGAAAAACAATACTATTGCTCCCAGCCCGAAGGCTGGCAAGAATACGACACGCTTGATAAAGAACTTGGAAAGTGCGATTCCAAAAGTTATGGAATAAGCAAAGTCTATAACGGATATAATTACGGTTGCGTCACTGAAAATGGTAATGACTCAAAACGTCATAAATGGCGAAAAGAGAACGATTTGGACAAAGCTTTAGGATTCTGCTACGGGAATACATATGATTGGACGGTTTACGAGGGAAAAGATTACGTATGCAATGATGACGGAGAGTGGTACACAGCCTCATCTCTTTGGGCCATGTATTCTATCTGCGATGACAGATTTCCCGCAAGACTCGGTAAAACAGTAGGCTTTAAAGGTCAGCACTATTATTGCAATGTCGATATGGAACCATCCAATTCAAAAACTGATGGCTGGTACGCATTACAACCCATCGATAGCATCAAAGGCCCCTGCTACTTCAACAAACTTGGCGACACATTGACTTTTGAAGGGAAATATTATTATTGCGGTAAAAACACTTCTAAAGTTTACAGATGGATTCCTGCAACCAAGATGACCGAATATTACGGCAAATGCACATCATCCAACGACGGCGTAACCGTTTCATTTGAAGGTAGCCATTACCAATGCAACGATGGTCTATGGCATAGAGATCCAACCGACTATGTATCCATAACAGACTCCAGAGACGGAAAGCAATACAAGACCATCAAAATTGGTACACAAGAATGGATGGCCGAAAACTTGAAGTACGAAGTTGAAGGCAGCTGGTGCGGCGGAAACCTCAATGGATGCGTCAAGTATGGCCGCCTATACAGCTGGGACATGACCATGGGTCTTCCAAAAAATTACAACCCAACTCTAGTAGACATCGAAAATCCTGAAAATCATCAAGGTATTTGCCCTGACGGATGGCGCGTACCCTCAAGTACAGATTGGGCAACACTGTTAAAAGAATGCAGCGTAGCCGAACTCAGAACAACTCTTACAGGATACGATTCTGAACATACCGATTTCTGCGGATTCACAGCAATACCGACGGGTTACGAAAACGTTAAACAAACAAACAATACTAACTACACAGAAGAACTCAGTTCCATCGGTAGCGAAATTGCTTTCTGGAGTTCAGAACAGAACGACAAGGACTTCGCAACAGCGGCATCACTCTCCGTGAAAACCAATATCACAAACCCGTTATATTCAAGGCTTAAGAGAAACGGCTACTCCATCCGTTGCATAAAATCGGGTTCTAATTAAGGAGGCAATATGCACATTTCGCAACGATCTTTTCAAAAAGCATTCTTTTCTTTATGCCTTATTCTTCCATTTTACATAAGCGCTTGCGGTAGCGATGATGGCAGCAACGCGACATCGCCTACAACAAATGAAGATGACGACGACAACCTCGGAGGTGACGCATTCAAGGACACCTCCATTACAGGCACACAATACAATTCCAACGCCGGCATCGTAAACATCATCAAGAGTGAAATTCTCGACGAAAAAAGCGGAAAGACTTATAAAACAATCCAGTTCGGTCCATACACTTGGATGGCCGAAAATGCGAACTACAAGATTTTCCGCAGCGCCTGTTACGATGAAGATACTGACAACTGCAAAATTTATGGTCGCCTGTACCAAAGTTCGAGCGCCTCCCAAGCGTGTCCAAGCGGTTTTAAAGTACCCACGGAAGCCGACTTCAAATATATGGTCAGCTTTACAAACAATATCGCCGACCCTGCTTTCGGATTCGATCCGCAAATGTCCGGCTTCTGCGAAACGGTAAACGGAGAACTCCAATGCAGTCGCGGTGGCAAAGAAGCCTACTACCAGACCTCCGATTTCAATATTTTCAGAGCCAACAGCAAAGGCAAATACGATTTTCCCGACGCCAACTACAGCGCCTATTACGCACTCCGCTGCATGAAGGTATCGCACTTCGTCGAAAACGACAAGCAGCTCCCCATTTGCGATTCCACCACATACAGCAACCTCAGCGAATTCTTCGTTGCAAGCAAGGGCTCCAACTACCGCTGCAACAGAAAGAAATGGGTCGAAGCTGATGACAATTCCTGCCCATCTTCGGAACGCGGCGAAAAGCACTACTACAAAGACTCATTGTACATTTGCAACTACTCCTGGGAACTTGCAACCATGAACGATGTAGACGCAAGTTGCACCAAGAAAAATCAATGGGAAGTGCGGAAACTGAACGGTCAAAGCTATATCTGCGATGAATCCACTTGGCGCAAGCCCTCCTCCATCGAATCCGCCATCGGGCTCTGCACTCCAGACAGCATAAATAAGATGAAGTCCGAAATAAACAAGGGCGATACCACGGATTACGTCTGCGATTCTACAGGTTGGCGCAAAGCCGTACTCATAGACTACATTGGTCCATGTGATTCGAGCAAATACTATACCGTTAAAAAACACCAAGACACATCTTACGCTTGCCGCACTACAAAAACATGGACGACATTGAACAGCACCGAAAAAGAAATCGGTGTCTGCACGCCAAAACAAAAGGGCAAAATCGACTCCATCATGACGAAAAACGATACAACGCACTATTACTGCGATTCAACCAGTTGGCGCAAAGCTACTTTAGTTGAATTATTCGGCAAATGCGACAGCACCAAATATTTCAGCACCGTCAAATTCGAAAAAACAACTTACGCCTGCCGCAAGAACAACAACTGGGAAAAAGTGACAAGCGTCGAAGATAGTCTCGGTTTTTGCACTCCGGATAAAAAAGGAAAACTGGACACGATTGGAACAAGCTCCTATTACTACTGTGACGATTCCGGTTGGCGTAAAGCTGTTGCCGATGATTACCTTGGCGTATGCGATTCCACGTTCAAGTACAAAATGAAGTACCTGTGGGGTAACGATTACGGTTGCAAGGACGGCCCCAAATGGGAATACCTCGAATATCCCGAAAGCGACCTCGGCTATTGCGTTCCTGAATTCAAAGGATTAGTCAGAATTGACCGATACGCAACAAGCTACATTTGCGATACCAAGTGGCGCACAGCAACAAAGGCTGAAGCTCTCGGGACATGTTCAGACGAAAACGAAGGTAAAAAAGACGGATTCAAAGAAAACAACAAAACGACTTGGTATGTCTGCGCCTTCGACAGCTGGCGCGAAAAAACAACACAAGACGATTCCCTTGGTGTTTGCACAAAGCAAAAGTTGAAGAAAACAGGCAAAGTCGGCTCTACGGAATATATCTGTACAAAAACCGGCTGGGTCATCCCGACGCTTGTTCTCGTACACGATTCTTGCACTGCAGAACGAGAAAAAGAACTCGTACAGTACCAGAACAAGACCTACGTATGCCGAAGCAAGAGATGGACTGAAGTCACCGGTATTGAATCCATAAATGGATTGTGCACCACGGAACGCGAAAACGAGTCTACCACGTACCAAGAAAAGCTCTATGTCTGCCGTAACGAGAAATGGACACAAGCCACAGACCTCGAAGTAGAAGACGGAATTTGCACCACCAAAAGAGAAGGCAAAATTGTCGTTTACTCATCGACAAACACCATATACCAATGCAAGTCTCAAACATGGACATCTATCACAGCAGCAACAGCTCTGGGCAACTGCACCGAAACCAACAAAGGTGAAACCAAGACACTCGACAAAGTCGATTTCTTCTGCTCTCAAAATAAGACATGGAAAGTTGTCACAGATCTTTATAAGCAATTCGGAGAATGCACCTGCGACACCCGAGGCAAAACCGTTACACTCAAAGGCGATAAATATGGGTGTATCGGGACAAGGAATTGCGCAAACCCGACCTGGGTTAAATATACCCCAGTAATTGAAGCTTTAGGGTTATGCGACGCTTATGATTCTAAATTGAAATGGGGCGTTTATAACGGAACAGATTACATCTGTAGAACAAATTATTCAGAATGGGAAACAGCCTCAACTGAATGGGGCAACTATGGTCGTTGCAATGAACTAAATTCATCATTATACGGAACTTTTATCGGAGCCGAAGGGCAACGCGCCTATTGTGATGAAGGACTATTCAGTTCATACTTTGATGATGGCTGGTACGTACTCACAGCACTAGACTCGGTCGATGGCGTTTGCACGAAAAAAAGAGTTAATGATACTATATCCTACCAAGGTGTTTCATACTATTGCAAAACGAAAAAGGCAGAACACTACACAGAAGGCTACGCCTGGATACCAGCACCATCTCCCGATGTTTTCTTTGGTGCATGTAACCTTGCGAAAGAAGGCAGCAAAGGAATAATGAACGGGAAAAACTTTATTTGCTACGATGGTGTTTGGATTAGAGCCCCTGCCGATTACGGTTCCATCACAGACGCTAGAGACGGGAAAAAATACAAGACCATCAAAATAGGCAAGCAAGAATGGTTGGCAGAAAACCTGAATTACAATGTCGATGGAAGCTGGTGCGGAGGCACTCAAAACGGATGCGAGACTTTCGGACGCCTTTACAGCTGGAACATGGCTGTAGGGCTCCCTAAAAACAACAATCCAAGCATTGTAGACATTCCTGATCCTGATTCACATCAAGGCATTTGCCCTAGCGGGTGGAGGCTACCGACAACCATCGATTGGAATCAATTGCTTCAAGAATGCAGTCCCGCCGATCTCCGCAAGGATCTTGCCAAAACCGACTCCGCAAACACGGACATCTGTGGTTTTTCAGCATTACCAGCAGGCTACATCAACATTTTTTACAGAAATGGAATTGACTACACAGAAGAACTCACAATCAGTAATTACAACGATAACCGATTCTTCTGGAGCTCTGAACAAATGACAGATTCAACGGCAATGAAATTGTATTTCACAAGCAACAGGACTTCAAACAACGGTTTCAATCAAGAGATGAAAAAAAATGGTCTTGCAGTCCGCTGCATAAAGAAATAAAACTTGAAGCGTCCGCTATAGCGGGCGCTTTCTTTATACGAGAATTTATACAAGAATGCCGTCCGATCTGTTCATCGGGCGGCATTTTTCTCTAATTTAGAGATTCTATGTAGAAGATTTAATCTCTATATATCAGGATTGTGTCGGGGGGATCAAAGTGACTTGACTGCAAAAGCGGCTCTTGCTGTTCAAGCACGACCACCTTGACTTCAGGAGCCACATAATCCTTCTTAGACGAATTCGTCATCAGACACCCCATCGTTCAGGCCGAGCTGATTGCCGTAATCTTCAGGTTCATCACTACCATTGAGCAAGCAACCTTCATGTTCGTACTTGATTACGAGCATTTCGGGAGCAACATATTTCTTTTTCATTTCAATAGTCATAATATTCATTCCTTTTTTCAATTTTTACTTTATAACCTTCTTGCCATAGTAGGCTCCACGAGCCTTGCGAGCATCCTTGCCATAGGCACGTCCCTTCAAGTCAAACACACGACCAGTGGAGCGTTGCAACCTGAAATCTCCTGTGTGAGTATTGAAGTGTCCTATGACAGTTGTACGTTCTTCATGATTTTCGCCATCAACATCGCGAAGAATGGTAATTGATTCCGGCAATTCGATAGAAGAAACCGTTTTGTTCCAATCTGCAACAGAATAGCGGAGAGCCATCTGCGGACCCGGCAACGGATTGTATCTCATGTAAGCGCGCATGGGATTAATATAAGCCCCAGCTTTAATCCTTACAAATTTACCAATAGTAAAGCCATCGACCGCTTTTCCGACAAATCCATAAACAGCGCGACCATTGAGCAGTTCTTCATCGTCTTCCGTCCACTTTTTGTACTGGTACACACCGACAAATTCCCAATCGCCATATCTAACAGCAAATTCTGGAGCATTTGTCACAAGTTTCACAGCGCCACGAACTTCAATGGACGTATGCGTTTCATCCAACTGCACCATACAAGGCGTATTTGCCTTGAGAAGCTTACTATATTCGCAACCTTCGACAAGATTGTCGCAAACATAAGCCGAAGGTTCAGTAGGCTTATCCCAGAAAGCTTTCGTATGAGCCTCAAGCCTTTTAATCTTACCCGTGGTCTCATCCTTAACGGTATCAATACGACCAAATTCATCAATAAGCTTAGCTCCAATCAAGTTATCTGCATAGACATCAAACGGGAACATAAGCGTCGCATACCTACCAGAGGTAAACGTTCTGTTGAATACAACCTCATCCACCGTAGTTTCCTGTTCAATGATAACGGGAAGATCTTTTTCGAAATTACCATCAAGCGTAGCAATCGCGTTATCGTTTTCATCTTTTGCAATCACAAGGGCTGGCTGATATGGATACACATATTTGTTTGCAATATCAAGTTGCTGTTCTGCAGAGAGCGTTCCCGTAAAGGAATTGCCTTCGCTATCGTAGTAAGTGAGGCCATCATCAATCACGACTGGGCCCACATAGCTACTGGCATTAATAGAAACACCAGAAAGATTAATTGCTTTATTCTCAGAGTTGTTAGCGTAAATACCATTGCAACCATTTTCGGCCGAAACAGTCACCGTTCCCCCCTTCAGATTAACATCTCTCCAAAAGGAACCGATGCCAAAGCACACATAACCACTATATTCACCATAATTACTTGAAGTCGCCTTGACATCGCCACCGGCAATCGTAACTTCCTTAGTAGCACCAATAGCGAATCCACCGGCAGCGGTAACGGAACCGCCATTAATGTCAACATATCCATTAGTGACAAAACCCGCTCCGGTTTCAACATGGTTACCTATAGCGCGAGCTTCAACAGTACCGCCATTGACAACAATGGAATCCATAGAACGAACCGCTTCATAACCAGAGGCGTTTATAACGCCATCATTGATCTTAACTAAGCGACTTCCCCAAATGCCATGATTATTGCCAGAAGCCGTGATGGAACCATTATTGATAACCAAATCATTTTCAGAAGAAATACCGCTACCCCTGCTAGTGGCCTTAATAGAACCACCATTGATTATCAAAGCGTCCTTAGCATAAATAGCATCGGCATAAGATGATATTTCGAACACACCCTGATTTGCACCCGTACTTTGGGCATAGATGGCAAGGTTATTGAACGAGGTCTGGAATTCAGTAACATCGTTTTCAACAGTCAGTTTGGCGCCATCCGCAAGAATCAAGCTGACATTCAAATCACCTAGATATATAGGATACAAAATATCTTCTTTGCCACCCTTAGATGGAGTCTTCAAATCAACATCACCCGTGCCAACCTTAATAATTGGAGAATAAGGATCCTTCGGATTGTAAGGAGACCTAGCCAAGAACGCAAAGTTGTTTTTATAAGAAACTTCACCCTTGACCAAAACCCAGCCACCATACATAAACACTTCGCCGTCAGTACATTCGTTACCGACAAGTTCGTAATCAGGAACAACTCTCTGTTCTTTACCATTTTCATCGAGATACGTGACTTCAGTCAAATCCTCCCACAAGCCATAGGCAATAGCCTCATCATTGAAATTCGTAAAGTCAAACGGGACCTCAAAAGACTTATCGGCATACCACCCGAGGAACTTTTTCCCATAACGAGAGGGATTACAGGGAACTTCGCCTGGATTCCATACAATTTCAAACGCATTCAAACCATCATCAAATAAGACTCTTTTCACAGGAACAATCGTTTTGCTAGAGACATCAAGTTGCTGTTCTGCAGAGAGCGTTCCCGTATAGAAATTATCTTCGCCATCGGTGTAAGCGAGGCCATAATCAATCACGACTGGGCCCACATAGTTACTGGCATTAATAGAAACACCAGAAAGATTAATTGCTTTATTCTCAGAGTTGTTAGCGTAAATACCATTGCAACCATTTTCGGCCGAAACAGTCACCGTTCCCCCCTTCAGATTAACATCTCTCCAAAAGGAACCGATGCCAAAGCACACATAACCACTATATTCACCATAATTGCTTGAAGTAACCTTGACATCGCCTCCGGCAATCGTAACTTCCTTAGTAGCACCAATAGCGAATCCACCGGCAGCGGTAACGGAACCGCCATTAATGTCAACATATCCATTAGTGGCAAAACCCGCTCCGGTTTCAACATGGTTACCTATAGCGCGAGCTTCAACAGTACCGCCATTGACTACAATGGAATCCATAGAACGAACCGCTTCATAACCAGAGGCGTTTATAACGACATCATTGATCTTAACTAAGCGACTTCCCCAAATGCCATGATTATTGCCAGAAGCCGTGATGGAACCATTATTGATAACCAAATCATTTTCAGAAGAAATACCGCTACCCCTGCTAGTGGCCTTAATAGAACCACCATTGATTATCAAAGCGTCCTTAGCATAAATAGCATCGGCATAAGATGATATTTCGAACACACCCTGATTTGCACCCGTACTTTGGGCATAGATGGCAAGGTTATTGAACGAGGTCTGGAATTCAGTAACATCGTTTTCAACAGTCAGTTTGGCGCCATCCGCAAGAATCAAGTTGACATTCAAATCACCTAGATATATAGGGTACAAAACATCATCTTTGCCACCCTTAGATGGATTCTTCAAATCAACATCACCCGTGCCAACCTTAATAATTGGAGAATAAGGATCCTTCGGATTGTAAGGAGACCTAGCCAAGAACGCAAAGTTGTTTTTATAAGAAACTTCGCCCTTGACCAAAACCCAGCCACCATACATAAACACTTCGCCGTCAGTACATTCGTTACCGACAAGTTCGTAATCAGGAACAACTCTCTGTTCTTTACCATTTTCATCGAGATACGTGACTTCAGTCAAATCCTCCCACAAGCCATAGGCAATAGCCTCATCATTGAAATTCGTAAAGTCAAACGGGACCTCAAAAGACTTATCGGCATACCACCCGAGGAATTTTTTCCCATAACGAGTGGGGATACAGGGGACTTCGCCTGGATTCCATACAATTTCAAACGCATCCAAACCATCATCGAATACAATTCTTTTCACAGGAGCAATCGTTTTGCCAGCGATTAAAGCAATCTGGTCCTCATTAAGAATACCACTAAAAGTATTACCTAGATCATCCCCATAAACAGAACTAAAGATAACTGTATAGCCATCCCCCTCAGGAATAGTATATGAACGAGCCCAAACCGTCGCACCACCAAAGACGATATCGGCTGTTTCATTTATAATAATTCCACCATCGGCAACAACAGAACCATTATGAAGATGAGCAGTACCAGCATCAAAGGCGCCACCTATTGAAACTGAACCATTATAAATTACAAACATATCCGTTTTAATAGCGCCACCTATCGTAACTGAACCATCATTAATTACAACGTTTCCTCCAGCTTCAACAGCACCACTTATCGAAACAGAACCATTATTAAATAGAACAAAACCAGCTTTAATAGCACCGCCTATCGTAACTGAACCACCCCAAACGTCAAAATAATTAGAGACTGTTAAAGAAGGTACTTCAAATTTGCCCATTTCTTCGCCCATACTTTGGACAAAGATGTCAAGATTGCCAAATTCAACACATCCTTCATCACCGTTTTTTACGGTCAACTTAGCTCCATCCGTAAGAATAAGATTGACATAATCCCCTTTAAAATTGAAATCACTACAATCGTAAGATACCTCGCCCTTGACCACATACCACCCCGACGACGCGGAAAACGGGACTCCCGCCGTGCTGCCAGAACTGGAAGCGCTGCTAGGACTGGAAGCAACAAGTTCAGTGTATCCCATAAGCGTCTTCAATTCACCGGACTCGTCAAGATACTCGACCGGATCCAACGCCCATGCGGTTGATACGGCAAGCAAAGATACGAGCAGAATTAGCCCCGACCGAGCTTTTGCAAATATGCTTGGATTATTCATTTTCCTGGTTTCCTTCTTTTGATATTAAAAACGAAAAAACCTGACGGACAAACCGCCAGGAACATTCAAGCAACACCCAATAACCATACTTTTGATTGCAAAATAAGCAATCGCACGCAGTTCATAAAATGTTGCTACAAATTTCATACGAACAAAATTTAGAAAAATTTCTCATAAATTCAATTCTTTTTTTCAGTCCTCTTGGACAAAGATTCTATAGATTTTTCGTATAACCGTCATCTCTTAAAATACATCGCTCCGATAAGCGAAACGGCAAGCATCACAATCATCGCGGTAAGGCCCATGTCCACCAATTCACGATTTTGATCTGCGGCACCTGTTTCGAGGAGTATCACGCAGACAAGCGCTAAAACAGCAGCAACGCCACCCATTTGGTGGAACATTTTCACTTTTTCTTCGTTCGTGAATTTTCCGTTCGGTCTGTTAATAAAGGGCATTGACATCACCTCCAAGGCAAATCCAAACAATAAGCCCAACCATCACAAGGGCACTAATAGCAACATTCGCGAGGAAAAAGTCGCGGTTCATGGCATCCAAATCATTGGACTTTCTGAACAAGTGAATATAGACTATTGCAGCGGTCATGAGTCCCGTGACCGTCCACCAAATCCAACCCATATTCCAGAAAAAGCCGAATACCACACAAAGAGCAAGCATCGCCAAATGGCTCGCCAAAGCAATGCGCAAAGACTTTTCAATTCCAAACCGCGCGGGCACGGAATGTAATCCCTGCTTGCGGTCGATTTCAATGTCCTGAGTGGCGTAAATGATATCGAAGCCTCCCATCCAGAGCATCAGAATGAACAAGAGAAAAATCGGGAACACCGCAAATTCGCCACGCACTGCAATCCATGCACCGAGCGGGCTCATTCCGATGGCAAAGCCGAGGAACCAGTGGCAAAGCCACGAGAAGCGTTTCCAGTAAGAATAGGAGAGCAACAGTAACCACACGGGAAACGCGAGTAAGCCCGCGAGGGGCTGCAAAAGCGCAGCGAACAGCACGAACAAGATTCCATTCAACGCAAGGAAAGCAATCACCGATTTACGGCTAAGGCGCCCTGCCGGTAAATGACGTTTTGCCGTACGCGGATTTTCAGCATCGAACTTGGCATCGGCAATGCGGTTAAAGCTCATGGCGCTATTACGGGCGGTCACCATGCAAAGGACTATCAGAACGATAATGCGGGCTGTTTCGTAAGCGCTCATATCGCGGAATCCATTTGCAGCAACCCACATGGAACCAAGCGCAAAAGGCATCGCAAAAAGCGAATGGCTCAAACGAACAAGATGTGTAAATTCGAGAAGTTTATTCATGGTTTAGTTATTAGTCATTGGTCAATGGTCATTGGTTGTCATTCCCGCTTGAGCTTGCCCCGGACTTGTTCCGGGGAGCGGGAATCTCCTTTCTTCCCCGCTCCACACTTTAGCAACACTCGCGACAAGCGATTGTTCAACGCCCAAATGCTTCAGAACTTTCGCGACCACGGTATCCACGAGTTCTTCCATTGTCGTAGGCTTGCTGTAGAACTGCGGCGAAGCAGGAATCACGACAGCCCCCGCCAAAGTCACACGCTTCATATTTTCGATATGGATCAAGTTATACGGCATTTCGCGCGGCACAATCACAAGCGGGCGGCGTTCCTTGAGGCAAACATCTGCTGCACGCACAAGCAAGTTGTCCGATGTTCCCGCCGCAATACGTCCAAGCGTTCCCATGGAGCACGGCACTACTGCCATGCCCGCAATATCGCTAGAACCGCTAGCACATTCCGCAAAGAAATCATCGACATTGCAAACATCTTTGCAATAGTCATAGAGAGCATTTTGGCCTTCGTATTCCAGCACTTGCTTTCCCGGGTGCGTCACGATGAGCGTCACATCGTGACCACAGCGATGCAAATGCATCGCTGTGCGCGTGGCATAAATAATGCCGCTTGCACCCGTAACGCCTAGCACATATCGACTCATGCAGCACTCTCAGGCTTACGCAAGAACACGCCAAACGAAATTCCGCCATCGAACATCTTTACTTTCTTGACTTCAAAACCACATTCTTCGGCCATCTTGCAGAATGCATCAACCGGCAGGAATCGGATAATTGAATTCACCAGATATTCATAGGCATCGCGCTTGCCACTAAAAAAAGCACCCATTACAGGTATAAAAAGCGGCGCAAGCACTTTATAAAAGAACTTGTTGAACAAATTCCTTGGCGAAAAAAATTCCAGAACGCAAAGGTAGCCACCAGCATCTAGCACGCGATACGATTCCAGCAAGGCGCCACGTGCATCGGGCACATTGCGCATGCCAAAACCGTTTAGGATTACATCGAATTGTCCCTCTGCAAACGGCATTTTCATGGCATCGAGCTGCACCGCATGCGCATCAATTTTTTTTGGTTTGACTTCGGCGAGCATCCCATACGAAAAATCGCCAATCACCGCCGGGTCCACAACAAAGTCGCGCGCACTTTCGCACTTGCAACCCGATTCAAAAATCTTGCGGAACGTATTGGCAAAGTCACCCGTGCCACCGCACAAGTCCAAAAGACGCACTTTATTCAAACCGCGCGGCATTTCAAGTGGCATTTTCGAAATAGACTTTTCAAGCGGCATTTCGTCTCGCGATTCATCAGCCTGCGACTTTTCCGTGAACATGTCCGCAGCCATCATCTTCTTCAGGCTCTTGCAACAATATCTACGCCACAGGACATCCTGATAACAACTCAAGAAATGATTCAAAAAATCATAGCGGCTCGCAATGCCATCGAACATTTTTCGCACAGGACTTTTCATATAACAAAATGTAGAAATAAAAATCGACCTGGATTTTCATCCAGGCCGCGAATTTCATCACAAGCGGCGGCGCATCTCGGCAAGACTCATCTCGCCGTAGCGCACTCGTCGTTCTAAATTACTGGAACTGAGCCGTGAAGGTAGCGCCTTCCTTCGGTTCCACAAGACGCGGATTGTCGGTCACGCCATCGCTCCAGCCGGTAAACGTACCACCGGCAGAAACAGCAGTCAGCAAGATCGGGTTACCCACGAAGAACTTGCCCTTGAATTCCTTACTCGGAAGCGTTGCACCTTCCATGAGCACAGAGCCGCTTCCAGAAGCAGCGATTGTCACGGTAGCCATGCCACTCAAGCCGAATTCTTCCTGATATTCCTCAATAACCTTGGAATCACGGCTAGAAGCCCATGTTTTCAAGCAAGAACCAGTCTTATCAAATCCATGACCGCAAGAGTTCTGGTAATACCTTTCATTCTGCTTGAACTTTTCAAGGTCGCGCGTCATTTCGTTATCGTCAATCGTTGCAACCATGGCATTGACAATCTTTTCGACATTCTTGCCGTTCGTATAGCTGTTGAACATCAAAGCAGAACGGTTGATGAACATACGCTTGAATTCCGGGTTCTTGATAAGCTGATTATAGAGGTTAGCAAAGCAGCCTTCTTCCTTGCACGGCTTATTTCCACCGCCCTTCTTGATCCAAGCAAACATGTTATTGCTCTGAGAAAATTCACCATTGTTCACGCCCCACATCCAGTCAAAGCCATGGTCAAGGTCATAAACCATGAACTTCCACGGGTGTTCCGGAGCAGACCAGGCACGCACATTGTTGTTCGGCCAGTCACCATTGTGCATATAAATTTCAGCAGCCATGTAGTCGGCAAGGTTACCCACATCGAGCAAGAGCTTTGCCGCAGCATAGTTCGCATTGTTTTCGCCAGAGAAATCGTTTGCAGCCACAAAATGGAGCATATTCATATAGGCATCAGTCGTACCATTGCTAGCTTCGACTTCCTGACCCAAGTGCTTGATGAAGTTCACCGAGTTAGCATCAATCTTGTAGTTCGTTTCTACGTAATGCTTGTTGAAGCGTTCACGCATGTCATGGATGCCATAGTACTTGCCGTTGTAGAACACCACCACTTGGCGGCTTCTCTGGTAGTCTACACTAGTACCTTCAAGGAGAGCACCACCCATAGCGTCTTCAATGTAGTCGCTCACATAACGGTTACCATTATTGCGCAAGTTGAAAGACTTGTACTTGTCATTCACGCCCTTGCGTGTTTCGAACAACGGATAATTGATGCTACCGTCTTCATATTCTTCACGGAGGCGGATAGAAACGGACTTCTTGTCGTTCAAGCGGCTATAGCCACCCATCAAAGAAATACCGGCATCCTTTTCCCATGTAGAGCCATCCTTCGTCGAAGAGCCCTTTTCGAAATATTCAACGTGAATCGGATATTCCACATCGGCATAAAGGCCAGCGCTATCGGCGCATCCTCTCGGAGCATCGCACTTAGTCTTGATATAATGTTCACGGAAGAAGCTGGAGTCAACACTAATTGCAACAATCGGCATTTTCACGGCTTCTTCATCAACGAAGAACGTACGAGTCGTCACCTTGCTTGAAAGCGCACCCTTCTTGAAAGCAGCGCAACGGAAAGCAACGCTATGGTCAATACGCTTCGGGGAATTGAATTCCGGAGAATTTTCGGTCGGAACAGAGCCATCCGTCGTGCAACGGAGTTTGACACCTTCGGCAAGAGAAGGCGGGTTCAAAGTAAACGCTTCATTATAGAAACCAGACTTGAGACCACTCATGTCGGCATCAGGAACAATTTCATCGTAAGATTTCGAGGTATTCGGCTGTTCCGGAGTAGCCTTTTCAAAATACTTCCAATAACCGCCATCGACAATACCCCAGCTGAGTCCAGCTGTCAATTCAGGATAGGCAACCGAGTCGCGAATTCCGTTAAACTTGTCGACCAAGTAAAGCGTACCGCCATTCTTATCGAGTTTCCAGTTGGTATGCGGACGAGTGTGACGGTCGCCATTATCAGCAATCGCTACAGAAGAAATATTCTTCTTGTCGCAGAATACAACTCTAAAGGATTTAGCCTTAAGAACATCGCGGCCAAACACCCACTTGCGCAAATTCTTCAAGTTTTCAACAAGCGTGTAACCTTCAAGGTCCACATCCTGATCACTGGAATTGTAGATTTCGACCCAAGACGGATCATTGCCTTCTTCGTCGAACCAATCCAAGTTCAGCGGAGAAATTTCGGTTATACGCAAAGCAGACTGTCCGATCCAACGGAGTGCGGTATCGGGCGGGAGATAATTAATAATAGTATCTCTAATAGTATCATTACTCGAAGTAACAATTTGTATGATATCCATGCTCGAAGAGTACGGATACATCGAACTAGAAGAAACTTTCGGATTACTGGTCCCACACCCATTAGCATTTAGGCACTGACCACCTTGTTGCGGAGCATTAAATGCACCTTCATTATTATCATCAGCACAGCCAACAACAAACGCTGTGCCAAAAACCGCAGCCAGAGAAAGAATCTCTCTAATCCATTTTTTTGAGCGAATCACGGCGACCACCTAAAAATAAAAAACACACTTCCCACAGATTTTACTATGGGACACCTCATAATTCCATCCAACAACTCTAAATTTAGTAGTTTTTTCAAAAAAATAACAGTAATATTCTCTTTACCCTTGACAAGCATCAAAAATTAAACTATTATTGGGTCACCAAAATGGTTCTGTAGCTCAGTTGGTAGAGCAGTGGACTGAAAATCCGCGTGTCGTTGGTTCAATTCCAATCGGAACCACGAAGAAACCTCGATGAAAATCGAGGTTTTTTCTTTATTTTCGGCATTTTTCCAGATAAGAGCCGCCTAAAAGCATATTTTTCAAAAAAATTGGCGCAAAGGACCCGTTCCCCTGCCAAAAAAAAATTTACATGTGATTTAATTCACAGGTTGAAACAACCTAACGGAAATTAGAGCAAACCTTTCTTGGTAAACTCGCCACCGGGCCTATAACACGCAAAAAAATCATCCCAGTGTTCCATCAAGATGTCAATGAGTTCGGGCTGGAAATGCGTGCCCCTGGAATTTTTCATTTCTTCCTTGACTCGATCTTCGGGCCAGGCAGCCTTGTAGCAACGCGGGCTAGAAAGAGCGTCCAACACGTCTGCAACAGCGCAAATACGGGCTGCAAGAGGGATTTCTTCGCCTTTCAGCTTATCCGGATAGCCCATACCGTCCCAACGTTCGTGGTGTGCGCCCGCAATGTCAGAAGCCATGCAAAGTAAGTCCGTCTTGGAATCGCGGAGCAAAGTACGCCCGATTATGGAATGAGCCTTCATCCGGCTATATTCTTCAGGAGTCAAACGCCCCGCTTTATTCAGAATGACATCAGGAATACCGACCTTTCCAAGATCGTGCAGCGGAGCCGCATAGAAAATCAGTTCCTGCTGTTCCAAGGACAGTCCCAAATATCTGGCAAGCTTCAAGGAAATTTCGGCAACACGGTGAATGTGGTCGCCCACTTCCTGACTGCGGAATTCAGAGACTTCGCCCAAGATTCGGATAAGTTCCATGTGCGCGGACTTGAGTTCATTGGTATAGCGTTCCAATTTTCCCGCATAGCTTTCAAGTTTTTGCGCACGAATAGCCGATTCTATCGTCTTTGCAGAGTAAACTGAAATAAGCTTTAGACGTTCCAGGTCCTTACTGGAGAAGAACACGTTGTCGCCAACCTTGTTAATCGCCTGGAACACACCCATCACACGGCCATCGCTTTCCAGTGGCATCGTCATGACAGACGTTGTGTGGTAGCCATTCTTGATATCACTGCGGCGATCAAACCGAGCATCGCGGTACGCATCTTCGACAAGCACCGGTTCACCCGTCTTGAGGGAATACCCGACAAAGCCCGCCGAAAGCGGAATACGCAGCTCACTTACACCATGAGCCACCTTAGTCCACAATTCGTTCTTTTCTTCGTCGATGAGCCAAAGCGAGCAACGGTCGGCCTGAACAATCTTTCGGCCCAAATCCGCCATAAGCACCAAGAGGCTATCCGTTTTATGTTCAGCAGCAATTTTGGGCATATACTCGAACAAGAGAGCAGCGACTTCGCCGTCTCCAAGATCGGTAGCATTTCCCTGATAGCTCATAGTATGTAAAAAAATAGTTAATTCTGCACAAAATGCAAAGTATCGTTGACGATATCGAAGTAATTTTTCTATTCTTTGCGCACCATTTGGAGGAATAGGCTAATTGGTAAGTCAGCGGTCTTGAAAACCGCCGCCGTAAGGCTTGGGGGTTCGAGTCCCTCTTCCTCCGTAAAAGCTCCCTTCGGGGAGCTTTTTTTTATTTCAACCACCATTACCGAAGCACGTCCCAATCCGCCCTGCAATCCGCCGCAAAGTCGGCCGCAGCCGACGCCGGCTCATCGTAAATCAGCGTACAAACATTCATCGGGAGCGCAAAATCCGCCCCAAACGCAGCCAAACACGCCGACGTCGTCGCCCCCGTCGTAAACACATCGTCCACGACAACAATACTCCCCCGCGGGGGCATTAGCCGCGGAAAATCCGGGACAAATGCCCCCGCCACATTCAACTCGCGCTCTTCCTTCGAAAGTTTTGTCTGAGAAACCACGAACGTCTTGCGCTTTAGCCAGCGGCACACCTTACCGCCAGTCGCAGTCGCAAGTGCCGCCGCCAAAAGTTCTGCCTGGTTATACCCCCGCTCGCGATACCTCGCCCTATGTAGCGGCACCGGCACAAAATAAAGCGGTTGCGCCAGCATCGAAAGTTCCTGTGCGACCTCCCCATGCTTTACCGCCGAAGAACTCCGCACCAAGTAAGAAGCCAAGCCGGGAATATTCCGGTACTTGAGGGCATGAACAAGGCGCCTCGTCAAAGGCCGCATCGGGAACAGGCAAAAAACGCCATTAATCGGGAACGAAGGCGAAAGCGCTTCGCGCGCAAGTTCAGCAGCACAAGCCGGACACAGCCACGGGTCTAGCCTCTCCGACGAAGTCCCGCACCCCAGGCACTCCATCCCAAAAACAAAATTTGCCACAGTCCTTAAAACGCCCATAAAGCCTCCTGCTATAAACCGGCGCAAAACCGCGCCCTATCTCTATAACACGCTTTTGACGCCTTCGGCGTCCGCGGTGTCATTCGGTCATAGAAAAAATGCGAGCATTTTTTCTGCGACACTCATATAACACGCTTTTTCAGGCGAACTGTATGGTAAAATTTTATTTAATTACTTATTTCCTTGGTACCGTAGGCACATCAACAACCCCACAAGGAACATGCACACAAGCGCGAACGAGCCACCGTAAGAGAGGAACGGAAGCGGGAGCCCCGTGACCGGCATAAGCCCAATCGTCATTGCAATGTTCACGGTAATATGGAACAAGAAAATTGTCGAAGCGCCCATCGTCACAAGCGTCACAAACGGGTCGTCATTAGTCCTGCAAATCGAAGAAGCTCTCCACAGAAACAGCGCAAACAGCACAAGGATTGCAGCACACCCGACAAAACCAAATTGTTCACCGAGCACGCTGAAAATAAAGTCCGTATGTTCTTCGGGCAAAAACGACAAGTTCGTCTGCGAACCGTTTCCAAAGCCCTTGCCGCCAATTCCCCCGCTACCAATAGCCGTCAACGACTGCAACACCTGATAGCCATCGCCAAGCGGGTCGCTCATCGGATCCAAGAACGTGTTCACACGCTTTTGCTGGTGCGGTTCCAGCATGTTCCACACCATCGAACTTGCATACCCTGCCAAAATGTTCGTTGCAATAATCACACCCGAAAGTTTCTTGGACAAATGCCTACGAAGCACCGAAAATACGACAACGCAAATCAGCATGCCCCAAAGTACCTGAAACACCATAGACTGCGAATGTAAAAACAGCACCGACAGCACAGGACTTACTATCAGGAATAAATCCGTAAAAGTGAGCCCCGCAAAAAAGAACCCAACAAGAGTCACCGCCGTAAAGACAAGCGCGGTACTCAAATCCGGCTGCTTTAGCACGAGCAAGAACGGAACAATAAATAGTCCAAGCGGCACCAAAAACGTCTTGAGGTTATACAAACTCACCGGATGTTTCGAAAGCCAATACGATATCGTAATCAAGTACGCAATCTTTGCAAATTCCGAAGGCTGGAGCTTTATAATCTTCAAGTCAATCCAACGCCCGGCGCCCTTCACATCGCCCGCAAAAATAAGCACGAACACAAGTAAAATAAGCGCAATTGCATAAGACGGAACTGCAGCACGCTTGAGCCAGTCAATCTTTACAAACACAAGGCCCACGGCAATCGCAATCCCTGTCAAGAAGTATATGATTTGCCTAAACCAGTGCGTATCGTAAACGGCCAGTTCCTCGCCCACGGTCGCCGAATAAACAAGAAACACGCCAAAGGTCATAAGCGTGAGGGTGACACCGATAAAGAACCAGTCAAACTTTCGCGATTTATCCAGTATTCGCTCGTTACTCATTGTTCCTCCTCCTCTTTACCAAAGAAGGCCATCAACACCTTTCGAGCAATCGGGGCCGCCACGGAACCGCCACCACCGCCAGCTTCCATGATTACGGCAACAGCTATTTGCGGGTCTTCCAGAGGCGCCACGGCAGCAAACCAAGCATGCGTCTTTTGCCCCTTTTTCCATTCGCCAGAACCAGTCTTTCCGCCGACGCGAATTCCGGGCACAGCGCCTTTCTTTCCTGTTCCACCCGGATGGTTGACCACAGAATCCATGGCATTCAAAAGCACTCGATGCGTTTCAGGCTTCATCGTTCCCGGACGGATGATTTCCGGCTCGTAACGGCGCACAACGTTTCCTTGAGCATCCTGCAATTCTTTCATAAAGTGCGGACGATAAACGCCCTTATTCGTAGCCAAGGAACCAATAAACACAGCTTGTTGCAAAGGCGTTACCATCTGCCCTTGCCCAATCGAAAGGTTCAAAATCAACCCGCGTGCCCAACGCCAGCCGAGGCGCTTGTTACGCTGATTAAACGAAGCCGAATCCGGGAGCCATCCCGCACGTTCACCGGGAATATCCACACCGAGCAATTTTTCGCCATAGCCAAATCGACGGCCAAATTCGTTTATACGCGCCATGTCGATTTCCAAACCAGCCTGATAAAAATACACATCACACGAAAGACGAAGTGCATGCACAACGTTCAAGTTTCCATGCACGCCCCAGCATCTTTGGTAGCGCGCGCCATACTGGTAACCGCCCGTACATGCCTTCGGGTAATACTTTGTTTCCGAAATGATTCCACCTTCAAGCCCAGCCCCAGCTGTCACAAGTTTAAAAATCGATGCCGGAGGATAAACACCCGAAATAGCGCGATTCGTAAGAGGTCTCATGGAATCAAGCGCTACATGCGCCCAGCCCTTATTGCGTTCTCGACGTTTTAACGAAAAAATATTCGGGTCCAAGCGCGGCGAAGAAACCATTGCCAAGATTTCACCATTGCGAGGGTCCACCGCCACCAAAGCCGCTTTCGCTGTATCAGGAATCGCCGCTTCCGCGGCCTTTTGCAATTTCAAATCTATTGTCGAAACCATGTGCAAACCCGGTTCCGGAGCAATAAAACCGCCCACATCCGAAAGCGTACGCACTTCACGGCCCGAAGCATTCACTTCCACGAGCTTGAGCCCGTTTTTCCCACGGAACTCCTTATCGTATTCCTGTTCCAATCCCTTTTGTCCAATGCGGTCTCCTTGCGAATAAGATGCATATTCCGGGAGCTTCAATTGCTCTTCCGAAATTTCACTCGTGTAACCAAGCACATGCGAAGCAAGCGTTCCGTACGGGTACTCGCGGCGAGACTCGATAATCACAGTTACACCAGGCAACTCCGTCGAATGTTCTTCAATCACCGCCACCTGTTCCATCGTAGCATCTTCCAGAATACGAACCGGACGCGTACGCACCCAACGAATCCTCTGGAACGCGGTATCGAGCGACAATGAATCAAAAAGATGCGCCCCCGAAGCATCACAGATATTCAGCAATCGATGGAAAATAGAATCCCTGTCCGCCCTTTTGCGGGGCATTTCAAGGGCCTGGAGCGCAATTTGGTACGAGGGACGGTTACGCACCAGCACTTGACCATTGCGGTCGTAAATGTAGCCGCGATCGGCAATCAATTCGATTCTGCGCAAACGGTTGTTTTCAGAACGCTGAAAATTCTCTTCGTAATGGATGTACTGCAACGAAAACAGTTTGAACAAAATCACCGTAAAAAGAATAATCGTCGCCGCCAAGAAAATCAGGACGTTCCAGTTCCTACGAACTCTCGCTTCGTTCTCCGCCTCACTATACATTCGACTTCTTCCCCGAAGTGAGGTAGAACAAAATACCACCGATAACGATGGTGTAAACGCACTCCGGCACAGTCCTTGTTACAAAAAGAGTCGTTACGACATTTTTCTCAAGACCTGTAATAAGGAAATAGAACATATCGTTCACAAAAAAAGCAAGGCCAAGAACACCCACCTTTGGAGGCAAATTCAGCGTAAGGAAATGTTCCTCGAGCTGCCCCACGGCAAAGCCCACAATCGTCATCGCAATCGTATTGGCGCCAAGCCATTCTACCGGAGCATAGACATCTAGCGTGAACCCCGCCAAGAAACCCCAAAAGCAGCCAGTCCCTGCCCCAAAACGCAAAGCCACGGACACAATAAAGATGAGGATAAAGTCAGGCCCGACATCCAAAATCTTAAGCCAGTCGCCAATCGTCGACTGTACCGCAAAAGCGATGACAAACATCAGGAGCGTCTTTAGCCATCCGTAATTACTCATCAAGCAACTCCTGGATAATCCAATCGGGATCCTTCTGCATCACAAACACTTCTTCCAAGGTCGAAAATTCCTGGAAAGGCTTCACATCCATAAGACTCATCACGTCCAAATCCGCCTTGCGAACCTTATGCACGGTACCCACCGGAATCCCCTTCGGGAAAATGCCGCCTAGCCCCGACGTAATGAGCGTATCACCTTCAGCAACGCCTGCATGCGAAGGAATCATCGCCGAAAGCAAATGACCATCCACAGATTCCAAAAAGCCCACTACGCGCGTACGACGTTCAAGCACGGAGAGCTTCAAGTTCGGGTCCACCAAAAGTTGCACGCGGGAATGTGTGAGCATCGCTTTCGAAATCTTCCCCACAAGCCCGTTCATCGAGAACACCGGCATGTTGTCCTTGACTCCATGATGCGTTCCGCGATTAATGACAAGCGTTGTGAGGAAACGCCCTGGATTGTGCCCCACTACACGCGAAGTCACAATCGGGAAATCCCACTTGTCGTCAAAACGCACTAGCGTATGGAGTCTTGCCAATTCCTGCAAACCTTCGCTTGCATGGTACGTTTCCTGACGCAACCGCGCATTTTCTTCTTTCAGATGCTCGTTTTCGGCCTGTAACGACTTAAAATCATTTACAGACGATACCAGCAACTGCACCGGATAAAACACCGACGAAAGCGCCGTAGAGACAATGCTCTCGCGCACTGCCGTCGAAGACGCATGCATCAAGATGCCTAAAACGAGAAAAAAGGCAAAAGCGACAACGCCATGCCTTTGGGTAAACAAATCGATAATAAAGCGAAAAGCTCTAAGCATCGAAGTGCAATTTCAAAAAATTACGTCGAAGAAGCGACCAAAACAGGACGATACTTGTCCAGGTCTTCGAGAATGCGAGCAGCACCCTTGCAAACGCAAGTCATCGGATCGTCAATCACGTTAACCGAGAGGCCCGTTTCCTTGCGGATACGTTCGTCAAGACCACGCAACTGGGAGCCACCACCCGTGAGGATAATGCCCTTGTCGTAAATATCGGCAGAAAGTTCCGGGAGAGTCATGCTCAAAGCCTGCTTTACCGCTTCGATAATTGCTGTCACCGGTTCATTGATGGCTTCACGGATTTCAGCACTTCCAATCGGAATCGTGCGTGGCATACCGGCAATAAAGTCAAGACCCTTGACTTCCATCGTCAATTCTTCTTCGAGCGGATTTGCAGAACCAATCTGAATCTTGATCTGTTCGGCAGTGCTTTCGCCCACGCAAAGGTTGTACATGGTACGCAAGTAACGCACAATCGCTTCGTCCATTTCGTCACCGCCCACGCGCACAGAGCCGTTGCAGTCGGACTTGTTCAACGCAATCACAGCGATATCGGACGTACCGCCGCCAATATCCACAATCATGTTACCGACCGGTTCTTCAACCGGGATGCCCATACCAATTGCAGCAGCCATCGGTTCATGGACCAAGTGGACTTCCTTGGCCCCCGTCATCTTGATAGCATCAATCACGGCACGCGTTTCCACTTCGGTAATTCCGTTCGGAACGCCAACCACCACACGCGGTTTTGCCATCCACATCGGATAGCGCTGCACGCGCCTGATAAAGGTGGTCAAAAGCTTTTCGACAAGCTCAAAATCAGCAATAACACCGTCACGCATCGGACGAATGGCACGACTTTCGCCAGACGTACGACCAAGCATTTTCTTAGCTTCAGCACCAATCGCTGTAATGCGATTGCTCTTACGGTCCACCGCAATCACAGTCGGTTCATTAATGACAATGCCCTGTCCTGCTACATGGACAAGCGTATTTGCGGTACCCAAATCGATACCGATATCACATGAGAAAAGTCCGAACAAAATTTAACCCTCTTAATGGAATTCCCATCCGAAAATATAACTAAAATAGATGTAATTATTACCTACGGATTTTTATCCTTACCGAATTTCAGAACCTTGGAATAACGGTCCCAATGTCTGCCATGAACTTCGTAACGGTACTTGCGTTTTTCGTAAATGGCCATGTTCTTGTAGATGTAAAAATCGACTTCTGCATAAGCCGCATAAATCTCAGCTTCGGCGCCTTCGAACAACCTAAAATCACGAATCTTGTAATACGGTTCGTCGAGCAAGTCTTCCTTTGTAGCCTTGGCATTCAGAGTTTCAGCAACCATGAACTTCAAGTCTTCTTGCAAATACGGAAGGAGTTTCTTTTCAATGCGCTCCGTCGGTTCTGAACAAGACGAAAGCAAAACGAGAAATATGAGGGACAAAATCTTTTTCATGCTCATAAAATAAAAAAAGAAACGCACCCAAGTGGAATGCGTTTCGTAAATAGTTGCTAGTGTTTAGTTGTTGGTCATTAGTCGTTAGAATTATCGACTCAAGCCAATGACCTTAACTAATGACTACTAACCATTGACTAATGACCAGTTAGAACGAGTACGTTGCAGAGATTCTGGAGAAAAGTCTGCCTTCGCCCTGGAACGGGTTACGGAAGAGGAGGTCTTCAGCAACAGTCACGTCGATCTTCAACTTTTCTTCGATGTTGATACCGAAACCGAAGCCAACGTGGTCCTTGGAAGTTCCATCAGCAAGCGGGTTCGTGCTGAAGAAGTTGCCATCATCCTTGCAAATGCCATACTGCTTGTCATTGTACTTGTCGATGTTCTTGTCATGAACATTGCACTTTGTGTAAAGGATAGACTTCTGACCGCCAACACGGATCACAAACCAATCCCACCAAATGTTACGTTCGATACCGAAGCTAATCATACCACCAACATCGGTACGTTCGTCCCAATGCTTGTTGTCTTCGTTACGGGAATCGTAAGTCCAGGTCTTGTTGATGGCATCGAAGATCCAGTCATGAGCCTTTCTCTTGTTCCAGATAAAGTCAAGACCCATCCAGAAGAAGCCACGATCAAGAGCGACGTTCACGCCGACACCAACCTGAGCATGCGTTTCATCCAAGCCCGGAGCTTCAATGAACTTGAGGTTCAAGGCCGGAACGAGTTCACCGTTGATGGCATCCAAAGTAAAGAAAGCACGGGACTTGATCAACCAAGAGAAGTTTCCATCATCAAAGAAGTTGTGGTGTTCCGGACCATACTGGATACGGGCCAAAGCCAAAGAAAATTCCAAGTCAAAGTAGTTCGTGAACTGGAAGTTCATACCACCATCGGCCTGCACAACAGAAGCAAAGGCGTTTTTCTTCACCTGGTAGTTGCCATCTTCGCCCTTGTCGCCACCGTCCTGCGTTGCGATATACACATGCAAGCCCCAAGCGTTACCGTTCAAAAGCGTACCGCCCAAGAAACCGTCGAAGTTCGTGACCGTTTCAGGAACAGAAGTCTTGGAACCATTATCGCCAATCACGACATCCGGCAAATACTGGAAGAGGTCGGCATTGATACGGCCAAAAAGACCACCGATAGAAATACGCGGGTCCGGATTATTTTCGCCACCAATGGAGAATGAGAAAATACCACCAAAGTTCGGATGCTGAGGATCACGGTTTGCGCCCACTTCAACACGATCCGTGTACGGGCCAAATTCGCCGATCAAGTAGTTGGAGTAGAGGTTGATGTTTGCCGCGTTATCAAAGATGCTCACATCGTCCATGATGTAAGTCGTATTCTTACCCATAGATTCGATACGGGCAAATGTTGCAAATGCAGAACCGACACCAAAAATTCCGATTGCGGTGCCAACTGCAGCTACGGTTTTTAAGTTCATGGAATAACTCCTATTGAAAATTCATTTATAAAGTTAGTTTTATAAAATAAAAAACGCAACAAAATTTTAATGAAAAACGATTTTTTTTGATACATTTCGTCTTCCAAAAACAGAAAACAAAAAAGGCCAGACTTTCGTCTGGTCTTTTTTTCAAGCTTTCCAAGTGAATTATTCGGAGAACGTGAACGGGATAGTAACCGTCGTGTTACCGGACTTCACCTTGCTGAAGGTCCAGCGGCTGACTGCGTTCTTGATTTCGCTGTCGAATTCGCTGAAACCGGTCGTGGAAGACACAGTGGAAATGCTGATGATTTCGCCACCCGGAGCGATCGTGAACTTCAAGGTAACCTTACCCTGGAATCCCGGTTTCTTCTTCAGGCACTTGTTATAGATGTGGCGAAGACCCGGAGTACGCTGGCGGACAACCTTCATGATGTCTGCTGCGGAACGAGAGCCACCACCGGCACCCATGTCGATATCACGCATAGACGGAGTCTTGATGGAGCCCTTAGCCTTAGTAGCGATACCACCGCCACCACCGCCAAGGAGACCTGCAAGGCCGTCACCGATACCACCGGAACCACCTTCTGCGTAACCTTCGTTGAAGCCACCATCAGCCTTACCGCGACGGCCACCGAGAACGGTCTTACCCGTAGTCTGGAGACCAGCAACGTCCTTGAGCACCTTATCGATGTCCTTGGTGAACTTCTGGTTCTTCATCAAGTCATAAGCAGCAGCAGAGGCATTCTTGGTCTGTGCAGTGAGGAGCTTGAGCACGCCGCGAGTCTGCGGAGCGTTCGGCTGACCCTTACCACGCGGCTTGCCACCGCCACCAGCTTTCTTACGAGGCTTTTTCGGTTCGGGCTTCTTCTTTTCTTCCTTCTTTTCTTCCTTCTGCTCAATCTGCATGGAAGTAGTAAGGTCCACGGAATCAGCGTTGTCGAATACGACTTCAGCAACGACCTGTTCGTACATGGAAGCCCAAATACACATAGCCAAAGCGATCACAAGAGAGACACCGGCGATTGCGCCCATCTTCTTGTCGGATTCCGGCATGAGCGACGCAATAAACGGATCTATGTTCTTCTTAGCCATTGATTATTCCTCCCCGCCGTTCTTCTGCATCACGGCGAATGCGATGTTCGTGTATCCGGAGAAGCCACAAGTAGCCATGACCTTATACATCGCATCATACGGGATGTTCTTGTCAATCTGAACAATGATGTGACCGGCTTCATCGGCAGGAAGGCCCATCTTGAGAGCGTGTTCCTGTTCGATTGCGCGACGATCCTTCAAGATTTCGTCCACCTTCGTAACGAGGAGGTCTTCCTGAGCGAGAACGTCAGCGGTCGGCACGACCTTTTCATTGTCAACGATAACGTAGTTAGCATCGACCACGACAGTCAGAGACACTTCCTTCGGCTGAACCTTAGAGGTAGAGATCGGAAGAATCAAGTTTTCTGCCTGAGTCAAAAGCTGACCTTCAGCGTCCATGTTCTTAATCATGAACACCAAGATGATGGTCATCATGTCCATCATGGACGTTAAGGAGAAAGGTACGTCTTCGCTATACTTACGAGATTTTCTAGCCATGATTAACCTCCCAACTTAGCAAGGTTGATCTTGCTGAAACCAGCTTCCTTAGCACGGTCCATGAGCTGGATGATCTTATCGAACTGAGCATCGTCGTTAGCAACGATGATAATGTTATCAACGTCGTCCAAGTCGATGAACTGAGTATGGATAGCGATCAAATCCTTAGCAATGAGATCGTATGCAGAAAGCGGATAAATCATAGTCTTGTCACCCGGCTTGAGAGTACGGGCAGAGTTCGGCTGAAGCGTTGCGAGAGCCATGCCAGGAGTCGGAGCCTTGAGAGCAGCCGGCTTCTGAAGGCCACCTACGCCTTCACCCGGAAGAGACAAGAAGTTGTTAGCGCCATCTACGTAAGCACTGTCAGCGTGAGCTTCTTCAGCACTTCCGTCGTTCTTATAAGCGGCCCAAATGACCTTACCCGGATCTTCTTCAGATTCCTTCTGAATAGCCCAGAGTTCGATGGTTTCGATTTCATAGAGATACTTCTCTTTGTCCATTTCGGAACCATCTTTGCACTTCGGTCCGTGTCCACTTTCAACAGCAGCCTTTACGTCTTCCATCGGATATGTAACGAGCTGAGCATCGGACTTGCAACGGAACGTCCACATTTCCTTGAAATAGACGTTCGGCTGGAAACCACCGCGAGCACCGATAACAAGATAGTTGCCAGCGATAGCGAGGGACAAGTTCAATGCCTGCTCATCAGGTGGAGGAGGCGTCTGATCGTCGATGAGCATCTGGCTGCGTTCAGGCAGATTGACTTCGACGATAGCGAGCTTGGAGAAAGCAGTCATGGTCAGAAGCATAGGAATCAAGATGGTGAACAAGCCCATCGCCGGAAGCAAATCCGGTTCTTCGACCTTTCCTGGTTTCTTGATTTGTTTTGCCATGTTTTATAAACTCCAGTTAAAATTAAACTCTCTGATGATTAAGCAAGGGAGTTGATAATCTTGAGGCCCTTTTCTTCCATTTCCTGGATGAGGCGTTCGGAGTTCATGTTGAGAAGACCGACGATGACGAGAAGAGGAACTGCAGAGAGAAGTCCGAGGAGCGTAGTACCCATAGCGATAGCAATACCATCAGCAAGAGCCTTAGCACGTTCAGAAGCCGGCTTGTTAGCAACAGCGTCGAAGGTGTAGATCAGACCGTAAATCGTACCCATAAGTCCGAGCAACGTGGAGATGGAAGCCATAACGGAAATGATGGAGATGTAGCGAGTGAGGCGCGGAGCTTCGGTGAGGAACACAGCGTCAGAAGCAGCAGTCATCATGTCGCGAGCCTTGTCAGCATCCTTGCAGTTGAGCTTTGCACCAACGATAGCGTCCATAACCTTAGCGATCGGGAGCTTAGAGCTCTTAGCGAACTGGAGAGCCTGTTCGAGCTGGTTCTGCATAACGAGCTTACCGAAATCAGCCATGAACTTAGCGCGGCCCTTGGAGCTCTTAATCATAATGTAGGTAACACGTTCCAGGGAGAAACCAAGGCCGATGATGAACACGACCAAGATGATCCACATGAACTGGTAACCATCAGATTCAGGGCTGAAGGATTGAAGCAATTTAGACATTAGAGACTCCTTTAATTGAGTTATTGTTTTTTTGTTGTTTTTGATAATCTTCGTTCATATTTATTTTTTTTTGGAGCGTTGTGGGAGATTTTAGTAGTAAAACTTTCTTTACCGCATGCAAATCGCTCTCAAGCCCAATAAAATAGGGGAATCCCATGAACTAGGATTCCCCGTAAAATAGTTTTTACCGCTATTTTTTCTTGCCTTTTTTGGCTTTTTTCTTGGCTTTCTTGGATTCAGCCTTGGCTTTTTTGCCCTTCTTGCCCTTCTTCGGGGTATCTTCAATCACTTCGTCGCTAGAAGATTCGGAAGTGGATTCAACACCTCTTTCAGAAGCCGGGATCAAGCTCGGGTTAGCGGTCCATTCCTTAAGCTTGGCGAGTTCTTCTTCAAGCTTAGCGCGATCGTCCTTAGTTTCCTTGACGATGTTGCGGAACGTTGCGACCTTTTCTTCGAGGGTCATAGCGTCAGACTGTTCGATCTGTTCGATACGAGCCTTCAACTTGAAGTAAGTCGGGTCAGCAAAGAGCGTAGACGGATCGAACTTCTGGATCTGGGTATTGAGATCTTCGTTGCTTTCGTCCAAAGTTCTCAATGTTTCGAAGAGCTTCTTCGTCCATTCGTTATCGATACCGTAGTGAGCAGAAGCCTTGATACCGGTTGCGCACTGCGGGATAGCGAGCTGCTTAGCGGCATCAGAACGGCTGTTCAATTCTTCACGGTAGGCTTCCAAGTCTTCGTGTGCAGCCATGATAGCGTCATCCTTCACCATGCCCTGGCCCACGTATTCGCGGACGATCAAAGCACTATCCGGAAGCGGAGAGTTGGCGAATGCATCAGCAACTTCGACGAACACAGCGCAGCCCTGGTAGTACATTTCGATGTAACCCATTTCTGCAGCAATCACGTCCTTGTTGTAGAAGCCCTGGTCACGAGCAAGGTCGATGTTCTTCTGGAAGATCGGACGAGCCTGTTCGTAGTAAGACGGGAGCTGTTGCACGATACCGATACGTTCTGCAAACTTTTCTTCTTCCTTCTTACCGTTGAGCTGCTGTTCACGAATCTTTGCAGCCATCGTCACGAAGAGCATACCCATCTTGTTGGTGGCACGGAAGGTCCACTTTTCAGATGCGTAGGCAGCAGACTTGGAGTAGTGACCCATAGCCTTCTGGAGGATTTCGACCAAGCTCTTGATGATCTTAGCCTTTTCCTTTTCCTTACCCTTCAAGACAACCGGAGTCATCTTGTTGTATTCGTATTCACCCATGTAGAAAGCAGCTTCGGCCGGGATAGCGGCATCTGCATTCTTGATTTGCAAACCGTACTTGTCGTAAGCTTCAAGAGTCTTCTTGTAAGCGTCAACAGAGTTGTCCATGTCCTTCACATTGCGGTAGGCGCGAGCGATACCGATGTAAGCGGCAATGAGCTTTTCCTTGTCTTCCTGGTACATCTTGATGAAGTTGCGATATTCCTGGATGGCGAGGTCCCACTTCTTAGCGTTAGCGTATGCCATCGGGATAGAGAAGGCAGCGTCAACAGCGTAAGAGCTCTTCGGATAGTCGCGGACGAGGTCCTTGGAGCAGCGGATAGCTTCGTTAGTCATCTTGGCTTCGTCATAGCTCAAGCATGCGCTATAGAGGAAGGCCGGAGTTTCTTCGTTCTGCGGATAACGCTTGTAAGCAAGTTCGAAGGTAAGAGCAGCGTTCTTCTTATCCGGGATGGAGTCATAGGTCTGAGCAGCAAAGCCGATTGCCGGGAAGGCCATAGAATCCTGCGGGAAGTTGTCCGTAATGAACAAGAACGTCTTAGCAGCAACCACCGGCTGCTTGTCCTTCTTGTAGTTGCTAGCAGCACGCAAGACACCCTTAACCGTGAGCGGAGACTTAGCATAGCTCTTCGGGAGGAGCATGAAGGTTTCTGCAGCCTTCTTGTACTGGTTGGTAGCTTCGTAAGCGGCAGCAGCTTCGAAGATTGCCTTGTCAGCAATGTCGATGTTCGGGTAGCGCTTTACGAGGTCCAAGTAAGCCTTTGCACCAGCTTCATTCTTGCCTTCCTTAACAGAGGTTTCTGCCTTCTGGAAGAGAACGTAAGCGATAGCCTTTTCGATTTCAGCAGCCATGGAGTCGTTGCGAGTTTCCTTGGCCTTGTACTGCTTGAGGAGCCATTCAAATTCGGTGAGAGATTCATCGAGCTGGTTGGATTCCAAGAGAGACTGAGCAAGCATACGGCTGATGAGCAAAATATACTGATGCTTCGGGAAGTCCTTCTTGAGCTTACGGAGAACGTTCACAGCAACATTGAACTGCTTTGCATCGTAATGAACGATAGCAGCGTTGTATGCAAGTTCTGCAGCTTCCTTGTTCTTACCGAACTTAGCCATGTACTTGTCGACCTGGTCGAAGTAGGCCTTGGTTTCCGGCAAGTTGTAAGCCTGAACGGCGTCATCGTTAGCCTTGGTCTTGCGAGCATTTTCACGAGCCTGGTCCATCATGAGAACGGCGTTATAACCAGCTTCATCCTTGGAGAGGAGAGCGGCAGAACCCATTTCGCGACGGCCGTAGCGAGTCGTGTCAGTTTCAACGATCCAGTTGAACATCTTGGCAGCGTTAGCATGCTGGCCCATTTCCTGATAGACGAGAGCGAGGTTGATGTGAACCTTGTATTCATCCCAGGTCGGTTCCTTGGCATAGCGCTTCAAGAATGCTTCATAAGCTTCGATAGCCTTTGCATACTGTCTCTTGCCGCCTTCGATATCACCTTCCTTGGTGAGCTTAGCAGCCTGAGCATGATGGTACTGCGGAATGTCGAGCATAGCGCCACGGATGGCAGCTTCAGCATTCTTCACAGATTCCGGATACTTCTGGTTCTTCTTGTACCAAGAAGAGTTGCGGTCGTAACGCTTCACCACTTCGTAGCGGTGTGCCTGAGCATCTTCGAACTTCTGCTGAACGATCAAGATTTCGATCATAGCAATATCGGCGAGCGGAGCGTCGATGTAGTCCGGGTTGATGTTCATCAAGCGCTTGAAGGACTGGACAGCTTCTTCGTTACGGTCATGGTCCTTGTTCTTCATACCGATACGGTAGTAGACAGAGTCCTTGAAAGCAACCTTCTTGTCCTTCAAGAATGCTTCAGCTTCCTGGACACCACCACCTTCCAAGTCAGAGAAGGATGCAGCCATGAAGTCCATAGCTTCAGCGCGCAAGTCGTTCGGGTATTTACCCTTGTCAGCACCGACGATGTAGTCGAAGTACTGCTTAGCGGCGATTTCGTATTCAGCCGTGTTGTAGTAGGATTCGGCCAAGTGGTACATGGCAAGTGCAGCTTCCTTACCCGTGAGGTTCTCGAAGCCAGTCACCTTCTTATAGGCACTGATAGCGTCCTTGAACTTACGGTTCATGAAGTGGTATTCTGCAATACGGAGCCATGCCTTCGGCACAAGACCGTTGTCCGGGAAGTCGCGGACGAGCTGCATACGAAGCTTGTATGCCTTGTCGTCTTCGCCGCTTGCTTCCTGCACAGCAGCAGCCTGGTAAATCACGGTCGGAGCCTTAGCTTCCTTCGGATACTTGTCGATGTATTCAAGGAAGTAACCCAAGGACTTCTGGTGATCCGGCTTGGGGAACTGGTTGATGTTAGCGCACTTTGCCGGCTTGTTATCACGGTCAGCGCACCATGCAACATCTTCTTCATACTGGGCGTTCTTGTCGAGGAACTGCTTTTCTTCGAGCTGGAACTGATAGTGGCCAAGTTGCTGCAAAGAGCTAGCGCAACGGTTGCTTATCTTGCCGGCGCAACGTTCAACTTGCTTTTCCCACTGGGCAATAGCATCGCGCATGCCCTTTTCGTCAAGACCACCAGAACGGCAAGCCTGTTCTGCCTGGTTCTTAATCACTCTATAGGAGCTGGCGCACTGATCATAACCAGCATTGCCCTTTCCAATAGACTTGCACTTTGCGTAAAGATTCTTTGCTTCGGTTGTTTTATCCTTACACGGGTCCGATGCAGCAAAAGATGTTCCTACCATGGAGCACACAATTGCTGAGACGAGCAATAGATTTTTCATCGTTCTCTATCCACCTATGATTTTCTAAAAATAAAAAGGACGGACCCGGTTTTAAGCGGGCCCGAATTTTAACTAAAGGTCGTCCTCCAACGGGGGCATATCAGGTCCGGACTGTTTGGTTCCGCCTGCACCACCCATCTTAGACATGAGGGTTGCCTTTGTAAAGCCAGCGTCTTCCAAAATGCGCTTGCGGTTAGATTCAAAGCGGTCACTCTGGATAGATCTCTGCATAAACGTTGCGTAATCTTCAATAGCCTGGTTAGCCTTGTTGAACGTCGGACGCAAAGCTTCACGCTTGCTTTCCACACGCGGAGTCGGCAACTGGCGAGCGAGATCCAAGGCGATAACCTGAACGGAATCGAACTGGCTCTGCATTGCATCGTAGGCCTGACGAGCACTGTCGCGAGCGGCAACAGACACAATCGGCTTTTCCGTGCGAGATTCAGCCTGAGTCAAAGCTTCAAGAGCGTTCTGGTAATCTTTCTTCATGAAGTAGCAGTAACCCATAACGAGGTAAGCTTCAGACACGAGGAAGGATTCCGGAAGGTTGCTGATGATCCACTTAGCCGGCTTGATAGCTTCATCCGGCTTGTTAACCTTAAGGAAGGACCAAGCAATACCGAGCATAGCTTCGTCAAACACCGGAGATTCCTTCTGAACCTGACCATACATCTGAGCAGCTGCTGCGATGTCCGGCTTTTCACCAGAGAAGAAGAGGTGGCCGAGCTTAACTCTTGCAGCGTCCTGAAGGTCGCGTTCAGACTGGTTGGAAACCGGCTGTTCCGTAATATCGCGGAAGCAGTTTTCAGCTTCGTCAAACTTGCTCATACGGCTGTTAGCAATACCCATGGTATAGCGAGCGTAGAAGTAGTTTGCGTTACCCGGAAGAATGGAGGCGAGCAAGTCAACGGATTCCTGATAGAGACCCTGTTCGAACTTGATCTGGCCAGCAACGTAGTCAGCGTCAGCCTTCACGTCACTTTCACCGAACTTCTGAGCAATGTTCTGATACTTGTTCATAGCTTCCGTGTACTTGCCTTCCTTATAGTCGATGTTCATCAACTGGAAGTGGTACTTGGCGCGTTGGTCACTCTGCGGATAGCGCTTGATAGCGTCTTCGTAGATGGACTTAGCAGCCTTGTGCATACGGAGGTTTTCGAAAGACTTTGCCTTATAGAAAGCAGCCTGGTCGACAAGGTGGAATGCCGGGTACTTGGTCTGAACCTTACCGAATGCATAAGCAGCAGCAAGGAATTCACGGTTCAAGTAGAGACGCATTGCAGCACGGTAGTCGTTTTCAGGTTCGATCTTCAAACGGCGATAGCGTTCTTCACCGATCTTCTCTTCACGGGTATCACCGAAGCGAGAAGTCAGCTTGACAGCCCACACAAAGCCACGGTTCTTCTTAGCCCAGAGATCGTCGTGAGACATTTCGAGGTCAAGAGCGAGGTAACGGAAGATGCTGACATCCTTGACGTTAACCGTAGCACCGAGGACCGGGTAGCCTTCCTTAGTGAAGCGGCCGCGGACACCGAGGTGAGAAGAAAGATAATAGGTCAAGGAGAAGCTCATTTCGAGGTTGCAACCCTTACCACCTTCCTTAGAATCGTGGATGAGGTCAATCACGGAGAGTTCGGCCTTGAATTCGAGAAGACGGTTGAATCCGCGATAGAACAACGAAATGTTGAGGTTCGTCGGAATCTTGTAAGCATCGTCAGCGCCCATGAGCACGAACTTGAAGCTACCGTCGCCATCAGCTTCGCTGACAGCCGGAGCAAGGAGGTTCTGCACGGCAACGCCAATGAGCAAGTAACCATACTTCGAAGAAGCAAGCGGGTTCCAGCTGAAGCCTACGTCAGCACCGACAGTGAGCTGCTTGAGTTCATCAAACTGGTTGATGTACAAGACAGAGAGGTCGACACCGAGAGAGAGCAAGTGGAAGAGTCTGTAAGCGTAACCGAACTGAGCGGCAATTTCGCTATAGGATTCGCCACCTTCAATGGAAGCACCGTTTTCGAAAAGAGAGAAGCCCAATGTGTGCTTGTAGTCAATCGGGTATGTCAAGCTGACATATTCCTGGCTAGCTTCGCCACTAATGGTGCTAAAGAATGCAGCACTGAATTCGAGCTGATCAGTTTCAGAAATACCAGCCGGGTTCACATACATAGAGGTGTTACCACCAAATTCGGCAAACCAGTCATTCTGCTGATACTTATTCGGCGTGTAGGTGGCCTCTGCAAACAAAGATGTGCTGGCTACGGCAAGTCCGAGAGCGGACGTCTTGATGAAACTAGTACGCAACATCACCTACTCCTTTACTTAATATCCGTGCGGGTGAACTCAATACGACGGTTCTGCGCACGTCCTTCAGGTGTTTTGTTGGAAGCAACAGGCTTTGTATCGCCCAAGCCCTTTGTAGTCATACGGCTTTCGGCAATGCCCTTTTCGACAAGGAAGTTCTTCACAGCGTTAGCACGGTCTGCGGAGAGAGTCATGTTCTTGTCCTTGTTACCGATGTTATCGGTATGACCCACAATTTCGAATGTGGCTTCAGGGAAGGTTTCCATGATATCGACAACCTTCATCAAGGAGATGTAGGAGTCCTGAGTAATGGTAGCCTTACCGGATTCGAAGTTCACACCTTCAAGAACGAAGACCTTCTTCGGCGGCTGCGGAACTTCGTCCGGGCATCCATCGTCGTCCTTGTAGTTGTTCAAAGCTTCAGCCTGTTCCGGGCAGAGGTCCACACCCTTACAGATGTGAGCGTACTGGGAAAGCATACCCTTAGCTTCAACCCACGGGTCGCAGAGACCGTCGCGGTCGTTGTCGGCATCCGGGCAACCATCGTCGTCCTGGAAACCATCGAAGTCTTCGGCTTCTTCCGGGCAGTTATCGAAACCAGAGCAAGTGCCGGCGTACTTTTCGGAGAGACCTTCTTCAGAAACCCACGGATCGCAAAGGCCATCGCCATCGGTATCCGGATTACGGGTTTCTTCGACAGCTTCTTCTTCCTTGACGACGTCAGTTGCAGTAAGACCGATATCCAACTTGCCCTTACCACGCTTGATCATCGGGGAAGTGGACTGGCAGAAGAAGTTCGGGTTACCGAGAGACGGGTTCATGAACTTCGGGTCCAAAGAAACGTTCGTGCGGTTCACCTTGATGAACTGGTTGAACGGATAGTAGTTCTTGTAGATGTTGTTGTATTCCACCTTCGTCTGACCGGCAGCCGGGTCAGCAAACACACCGTAGTAGTGGTTTTCCATGAAGATGTTGTTACGGGCGACCAAGTTGGTCGGGCCCTTCAAAGCAAGGCCAGAGTAGCCGTTGCGGAGCACAACGTTCTGTTCGATGTAAGCATCGAGAGACTTAGCACCCCAGGCGAGAATACCGGACCAGCGGTTGCCGTAGACCACGTTGTTGCGGAGCCAAGGCAGAGAAATAAAAGCACCGATACCCGTTGCATGGTTATCGATCACATAGCAATGATGGATGTAGGGGGCTGCGTTTTCGCAAAGGATACCTTCAAGACCGTTCCTCACAGTGAAGTGCGACATTTCGGCGCCCGAAGTACCCATGACGGTCGGACCGCGGCGGCCACCATCGATGATGGTAGACAATGGGTCCTCACCTTTAAGAACAACACCCATAATCAAGGTGATGTTTTCGTTATAAACACCGCGTTTGACAAGGATTGTATCCCCGGCATCCGCATTTCCGAGAGCATCTGCAATCTTTGCGAAATCGCCAGGCACGTTGATATTCTTTGCCATGGCGGTTCCTGAAAGAAGCATCGCCCCGGCCGTAATTAAGACCAGTTTCTTTAGGGTCATACTGCTACGTTTCTCCAATCATAGAACACTTAAATTCGTTAAACATACGCTTGCCTGTTTGGCAAACACAAAACCCATGGTGGAATATACCTTCAAAAATGACTTTAGTCAAATACTTTTCGTCAAAAACGCCATTTTTCGTGTAAAAATTACGCAGGTATAGCCATTTTGGGGAAAAACTTATCTGTCAATCCTCGCTCGGAAGATCGTCCTTTTCCTCCTCCTTCTTTGCACCTTGAATTGAAACACGGATCTCTTGGCAGGTCTTTTTGATATTCTGCAAGACCTTGCGAGCGCGTGTACCAGCAGACTTGTTGCCGCGTTCGAACTTTTCGTATTCGCGTTTGAAATTTTCAATTTCTAGTTCAAGATCGTTTACTAAACTCATAAGCAAACTCCAAAAAAAGATGCTTTTTGGAAAATAAATAAAGTTTTTGCTAAAAATTCGCTGTTTTGCAAAATTACGTTTACGTTTACAAACTATTACATAGGTTTGGAGTAATTCAACAACTTATCAACAGTGTGATAACCGCCACAGATTTTCCAAAGCCCTCCAACCCGCCTCACCGACATTTTCTGAAAAATCATTCACAAACATCGCGATATGGGATCGGATGACTTCTTCGTCATCGATTTGAGCTTTTTCGACAATAAATGGCGTTACCGGATTATTCCTTTGGCGGGCAATTTGCAAACTGCGACGGATTTCGCGTTCGACAGATTCGATTTCGGCAAAGGCAAGTTCCTTTTTGGCAACTGCAATCCCCAGAGGAATCGGAGAACCTGTTTCTTGCTCCCAGAAGGCCCCCAGATCCTGCAAAAGGTGGAGTCCGTCGCGCTTCCACGTAAAACGGTGTTCGTGGATAGTGACGCCCTGGAGGGTATTTTTGCTCAAGAGCCCCTGGTAGACCTCGTTAAACAACGCATAATCGATTTTTGGGGCGTTTTTGAACTTATGGGCGTACCAGAACTTGAAAAGGAGCGCAGCAGTCGTATTTGCGCCCGGAAGGGTTGTCGAAAGGTCCGGATTGAACGTACTCCCCTCCGAAGAGAGCAAAAGCGGGCCACAGCCGTACCCGATAGCGCCCCCGCAACCGAGGCAACGGTAGGTATCCCGAATTTGCGGATAGACCTGAGCACTGATTTTTGCCACATCCAGTTCGCCACGCATAACCATTTCGTTGAGTGTCTGCACGTCGGCATACGTTACTTTCCATTCGAAAGGGGAATTATCGAGCCCCTGGATCAAGGCTTCGTAGATGAACGTGTCATTGGGGCAAGTGGAAATACCGAGAGAGAGTTGCATAAGATTTAGTTGGCTGAATTTAGTGGGTAGAGCTTAGAACCGTACGAAGGGCAGAAAGAGCATCAGGAATGCGCCAGGTGGATTTGTCACGGTCGGTAGCAAAGTTGCTTACCGCACGAATTTCGAGGCAGGGCATGCCGAAAGCATGACAAATCGAGAAACAGGCGGCTCCTTCCATCGATTCGACATCGACATTGAAGTTTTCGACACGCTCAGAGGCCATCGCAGCGGTCCCCGTGCAGCAGTTTACAGAGAGACCAGCCACGGATTTCAATTTTGCAAGCCCATCGGGAACGCCTCGCAACGAAGAAGATTCGTAGACGAGTGCAGAGACCGAGTTTTGCGCATTTTCGGAGCCATTGCAAACTTTGTACCAAGGAACAAATGTTCCATCGCGCTCGACAACGCCCAAATCCCCTACCCTCTCGGAATCGACTCGAACAACATCACCAATGTTAAGTCCACGCCCTGGATAGGCGCCACAAATTCCCGCCTGCACCACATGCGTAAACGGGCCTTCCGCAGCAAAACGGGATAGCAATACAGCCAAATTTGTTGAAAATTGAAGCGAGCCAACGCCAAGAACGACCGCAAAACCGCGGCCATCGGGCAATTCAACAATTTCACCTAAACGAATGTTTTTTTGAACAAAGTTTTGACATTCAGGGAAGGTTCCAAAGAATTCCACGTTCGACGCAAAGGCAAACAAAGGAACAAAAAGGTCTTCCATGGCAAAACCTTATTCGAGACGTTCGACCTTTCCAGCAAGTTCGCTTTCAAACTCAGCGACGCGATCAAGGCTCAAGTTCCACGGGCGTTCCACTTCGCAACGAGCACAGGCTACGGCCGTTGCCTTGGCCAAGCAATTTTCAAAGCTCAAGTTTTGTTCAAAAGCATAGAGCCAGCCCGCAAAGAACGAGTCCCCAGCGCCAATGTCATTTTTGACCGTAATTGTTGGCGGCTGGAGCTGGACTCCCTGGAATTTCTTTTCCATAAGGCGGAAAGCACGAACCGGAGAATCTTCATCCGTCACGACAAGGTTCTTGATAGGCAAGCGTTCGAGAACAGCCGTTGCCGTCATCTTCCAGAACTGCGGACTAGACTTGACCAACGGAATGCTCAAGCGTTCAAGCAGCTTGCAGTATTCTAGCATATTGATTTTCAAGAGTTCGACGCCCTTCGCAAGAAGTTCATCGATTCCATCAATAGCATCGACAAAGATATGCTTGCCATTAAAGTCAAGATCATTAAACATCTTTGCGTTAAAGCCCTGCGGGAACGTTCCACAGAGAGCAACGTATTGCGTGGAATCCCAATGGTCCGTTAGCGTTTGTGCAAAATCGTCGTTCTCGGAATCGGCAAGCATCGGAGACGGTTCGACAAGTTCCGTTGTATCGCCATTGCAGGCAATGGTCGTACAGATACGCGTGTTTTCACGGATCCAAATCGGAACCTGCTGAATGCCACAAACAGAAAGCTCGTCAAAGATTTTCTCGCCATGTCCGGTCCCTAGGAAATGCATCAGACGAGGAGTGCCACCCAAAAGCTGCAAAACACGGCAGCAGTTGATGCCCTTGCCCGAAGCGTATTCCTTGACCTTGGAGATGCGGTGCACTTCGCCTGGAGTAAACTTATCCAGAAAGAACACCCTCTGCCATGCAGGATTGAGACCGAGAACTAAGATTTCCCTAGACATGATAAACCTTAGAAGTTCACCTTGTAGAACTTGCGCTTGCCCACTTGGACAACGAGTTGATCGCCACCCTTGATTTCAATCTGGGCCTGCGGGTCTGCAAGTTTTTCACCGCCAATCTTGACGCCACCGTTCTGCACCATGCGACGAGCTTCACCCTTGGAAGCAAAAGCCTTGATGTTCACGAGGAGATCGAGAGCGCCATAAGAACCGGCATCAACGCTACATTCGGCAGCATCGCTCGGAATGGCGTTACCGCTGTGAATTTCACGTTCCTTGGCGGCAGCAGCTTCGGCAGCTTCGGCACCATAGTACTGCGTCACGATGTCGATAGCGAGGCGATGCTTGGCTTCGTTGGGGTTCATCTTGCCCGAAGCGACATCAGCCATCATCTGCTTGACTTCTTCGAGCGGGATGTTCGTCAAAAGTTCGAACCAGTTTTCGACAATGCTGTCGGAGAGGCTGTAAATCTTGTGGTACATCACGTCAGCAGGTTCGTTAAGGCCAACGTAGTTACCGATGGACTTAGACATCTTGACCTTGCCGTCAGTACCGAGGAGAATCGGCATGAAAAGACCGATCTGCGGTTCCATGCCTTCGAAAAGCTGAAGGTCGCGGCCACGGAGTACGTTGAACTTTTGGTCGGTACCGCCGAGTTCCACGTCGCTCTGGATAGCAACGGAATCGTAGCCCTGCATCATCGGATACATGAATTCGTGCAGGCTGATCGGCGTATTGGCTGCATAGCGGTTATGGAAGTCTTCACGTTCGAGCATCTGGGCGACAGTGAACTGTCCCATGAGTTCGGTAACCTTGCTGAACGGAAGCTTGGAGAACCATTCACCATTATAATGGATTTCAACCTGATCGCGACGAACAACCTTGAAGAACTGTTCCTGGTATTCCTTTGCGTTTTCGAGCACCTGTTCGTGCGTGAGACGCGGACGGGCCTTATTGCGGCCGCTCGGGTCGCCAATCTGTGCCGTGTAGTCGCCCACAATGAGCACAACAGTATGACCGAGGTCCTGGAACTGGCGGAGCTTGCGCATCACGACCGTATGGCCAAAATGGACATCCGGAGCCGTCGGGTCCACACCCATCTTGATACGGAGTGGAACGCCGGTGTCGTAAGACTTCTGGAGTTTCTTTTCGAGTTCGTCTTGCGGCACAATGTCAGTAACGCCGCGCATCAAAATTTCAAGCTGTTCTTTTACAGGACGGAATTGCATGATTCTAGTTAATTGGTTAGTGGTTAGTGATTAGTGGTTAGAAAGAAGCTAACGGCGCCAATCACTGGAAGCCCATTTTGAAGGAATGGATAATCATAACGTGGGTAAAGATAGTAATCAGGAGAGCGGTAAATTGCACCCGTAAACACAAGAACACTCTGATAAACAGCCAACTTTGTATCACCAAGATACACGTAAACGTATTTTTACACATAATCAAAATCTAAACGCTTTGAAAAAAACTGCGATTTATTAGCTTTGCATAAAACAAAAAACTTATCAGGAAAACATTATATGAAAAAATTTCTTTTGTCTATTGCTCTCGCTGCTGTGAGCGCATTTGCAATTTCCGCACCGAAAACTCATGACGGTTTCTTCTTGAACGGCACGATGGGCTTTGGCTACTCCGGCTTTGAAGAAGAAGTTGAAAAGGGATTGGCCACTTTGGAATGCAAGGGCTTTGCATACGAAGGCTCATTCAAGATTGGTGGTGCAGTCACTCAGAACGTTATCCTGCACGCAACAATTGGCCTGAACGTTCTTTTCCCGGATCTCGAAGGTAAGGAAAGAGGCTACTCTGGATCTCAAAAGATTGCTCACGATGGCTTCAATATTTTCATGCTCGGTGGCGGCCTCACCTACTTCTTCCCTAGCGAAAGCAACATCTATGTGAGTGCTTCTGTAGGCTTGACAGACATCAGCATCACCTTCGATGGCAATGATTATGACCTTACCGACCTTGATAACGGCATCGGTTTCAACATTACCGTTGGCAAGGAATGGTGGATGAATGACGAACTCGGTCTCGGTGTTGCTCTTTCTTACACCCACAATTCCGCTGACGGCAACGTTAAAAAATATAAGGTTGAAGCTAGTTCCAACACATTTGCAATCGTAGCTTCCCTCACCTTCAACTAATCGTTTAATAAAAACTTGTATGGAGCCTCTGTGTTTTACATGGAGGCTTTTTTTAACCCGAATATCAAAAGGAGAATTTGTTCATGAGAAAAATCATTTTGCTCATCACAATTGCTGTATGTTGCGCATTTGCCACGTCAGCACCCAAAACACACGATGGCTTTTTCATGAACGGCATCGCCGGCTTGGGGTATGGAAATTACGTCAACGAGATAAAGACTGAAGGCGTCAAAATAGAAAGTAAAGGTGCGAAGCTCGAATCTGGTTTTAAAATAGGCGGAGCCATTGTCCCTAACTTTATTTTGCACGCAACCATTAATTTAAGTTCAATCGTTACAGACATCAAAGCATCTAACAGCGAAGGCGAAACTTCAACGTTACCTCTCAAAAATGAAGCCTACAAAGTCCTCGTCTTTGGTGCCGGTATTACATACTACATTCCTCATGAATCCAACATTTATTTTAGCGCTACGGCCGGTTTAGCAGATTACTCTGAATTTTGTGCCAGTGGCAGAGTCGTCACCGAGCACCACGCCAATTTCAGTTTTAACCTGTCTGTAGGCAAGGAATGGTGGGTGAACAATGAACTCGGCATAGGCGTTGCATTATCATACAATCATTCCTCTGCCGATACCAAACTTGTCGGTTATAAAGGCGAAGCCACTTTCAACTCATTTGCCGTTGTTGCCTCGTTCACTTTCAACTAATTGTTGAATCATACTTTTACAAAAGAGCCTTCACGATAAACGTGAAGGCTTTTTCGTTTTCTACTTTCGCTTGCATTGCTGACGACGACGGAGAATGTACTTCGTCAGGAAATTGTAGAACTGTTCCGTCTTGGAATTATCCTGTTTGTTGCGACGGAGCGAAATGACGATATCGCGCTTAAAGTCCGTATCGGTAATTTCGAGAAGACGGACGCGCTTGTGATCCATTTTTCCCCACGAAAGTTCCGGCCAGAATCCAACTCCGATACCCGCAGCAACAGCCTCCTTGACAACGGACGCGTTATCGCTTTCAAACGTTACATTCGTATGGAATCCGATGCTATCACAGAGTTCATTACAAATCTGGCGGTACTGTTTTGAACCATAAAGACGAATAAATTTTTCGTCCTTCAAGTCAAACAGCGATATGGAACTGAGTTTTTTGTATTGCGCGGTATTTGGAACGGCCAAGAAAATCTTTTCGGAATGGACAAACGTTTCGTCACTTTCAGTGTTGTCCAGTTCCGGTCTGTAATTCGCGTAAGTACGAACGCAGATGTCAAAGACGCTCGTTTCTTCGTTCTGCACAATATCCACATCGATGTCGGAATTACTACGCCTGTACTCAATCACAGCACTCGTAATGAGCGTCGATGCCGCAAGAACGTTCAGCTTCACGTTGTTGTTCTGCTTGTTCGCCGTTTCTTTCAAAAGCGCCGGAAGCGCCATCATATTTTCGTAAAGCGGCTGAAGCTTTTCGTAAAAGAACTTTCCGCTGTCCGTAAGCTTGATGTTACGCCCTGCATTCTTGAACAGCAATACACCTAGCTCATCTTCGAGCTTGTGTATAGCTTGCGTGAGGGCCGGTTGAACAATACAGAGGTTCTTTGCACTTTGCGTGACATGCTCCGTACGCGCCACCTCCAAGAAGTATTTGAGCTGTGTGAGTTCCATGTGTAGCAATATAGGTTTTTAGACGAGATGGAGGTGCCCGATCAAGTCGGGCATGACATTCAAGCGTGGCATGACAACATAACTGCTACTTACTAAAAGCAGTAAGGTCGATGCCGAGTTGCTTGATTTTGTAAGTCAAGATGCGCGGAGTAGTCGAAAGGCTACGGGCGGCAGCAGCCATTTTGCCCTTGGAACTCTTGAGCGCATCGCAAATGATGTCGCGTTCGTACGCTTCGACCATGAGCTTGAGGTTTCCGCTCACAGGGGTTCCGCTCGTTTCGTCTGTCTGAATCGTCGGCGGGAAGTGATGCGGGTAGATGACATCTTCTTCGGTCAAGAGAACCGCACGTTCAATGGCATTTTCGAGTTCACGCACATTACCCGGCCACGGGTAACTCATGAGCATTTCGATCGTTCCGCGAGCAAGACGGCGAACGTTTTTGCCAACCAAACGGCAATAATGTTCTACAAAGTAATCCGCCAAAAGAACAATATCGGTGCGACGCTTGCGAAGAGGCGGAACGTAAATCGGGACTATGTGAAGCTGGTAGTACAAGTCTTCGCGGAAGGTTCCTTCGGAAACCATCTGCTGCAGGTTCTTTGTCGTTGCGCAAATCACGCGCACGTTCACTTTTTTCGGAAAGCGCGCTCCAACGCGTTCCATTTCGCCCTGCTGCAGAAGTCGAAGCAACTTTATCTGCAAGTTCGGGGTGAGTTCAGCGACTTCATCGAGGAATAGCGTTCCGCCTTCGGCTTGTTCTACGCGGCCCGGCGCCTCGTTGACGACGCCAACCAAGGCGCCCTTTTCGCTACCGAAAAGTTCCCGGTCCAACACGGACTCCGGGAGGGCCGCGCAATGCACTCGCACGAACGGCCCTAAATTACGGTCAGAACGGAAATGAATGGCTTCTGCAACAAGACCTTTGCCCGTCCCGACCTCGCCCACAATGAGCGCTGGAAGCGGGCTTCGAGCCACCTGGTCGATTTGCGTGTAGACCTGTTGCATTTCAGGCGTTTTTCCGATGATGTTATCCGGTTGAAAACGTGCCTTGAGTTCCATCGCCATGCGTTCGTTTTCGGCCTTGAGGATTTCGTTTTCTTCTCGGGCCTGGCGGCGGAGTTTTACTGCAGTCGCAAGCATCTGCGCGATGATTTCGAGCAAATGAATCTGGTCGTTGAGGTTCGCTTCGTCAGGATTGTGTTCGTCGGCACTCAAGGCGCCAACGACTTCCTGTTCCATGATAATCGGGACGCAAAGGAACGCCTTATCTTCGGTCTTGCCGCGGCCCGTGCGGTCCAAGAAGTCCGGGTCTTTCGCAACAGATGGGATGATGATGGGCTTACCGGTTTCAACGACTCGGCCGGTAATACCTTCACCCACCTTATAGCGGCCCTTGCTCGCCTGGCGGCTGCTCAAGCCTTCTGCAATTTCAATAGAGATTTCGCCGGTATGGCGATTGTACAAAGTGAGAGTCGCATGTTCGACCCCCATCACCGATTCAACGGTTTGCAATACAGGATGCGCAACAGTCTCAAAATCAAGACTCTGGTTCAAAATGGAGCTGATCTTGTAGAGCAGCTCTAGTTCTTGAATTTTTGATTGAGTGTTGGGCATACAGATTTAATATAAAAAAGGCGACCCCGGAACGGAGTCCGGGGTGACAAAGCATGACTGGATGGGGCAAGCCCCAACCTCTTCGCGTTACTTCAGTGCTTCTTGCACGAGAGCGGAAGCGCGCTTGGAATCAAAGCGGCCCTTGACCTTCGGGGAAAGTTCCTTCATGATCTTTCCCATGTCCTTCGGAGAAGAGGCGCCCGTTGCAGCCTTGATTTCGGCAATGAGGGCCTTGACTTCTTCTTCGCTCATTTCGGCAGGCATGTACTTGCGGTACAAAGCGATGCAAGCTTCTTCTTCAGGAATCTTGTCCATGAAACCGCCCTTCTTGAGGATTTCGATGGCTTCCTGCTTCTGCTTTACGCTCTTGGCAAGAACGTCAATGCACATTGCATCCGTAATGGTATCCATAATCTGAGCCGGAGCGGCACCAGCCTTCATGGCTTCGTTCTTGATATCAGAATGAAGCGTACGGAGCGTTCCAAGTGTTGCAGCATCATGAGCCTTCATGGCGGTCTTGATGTCATCAAGAATCTGGGTAAGCAAAGCACAACTCATATTGATCCCGAGCGATTAGAAACGCCTCGCCCAAGCGATGAAGTTTTATAAAACACCTAATGAGTCATCGACATTCATCGACAACTCATTAAATTTTAGCAAAAATCTTCCGATTCAGAAATCGAATTAGTAGAGACGCTTGCGGTTCTGGTCAGCAATCTCTTTGAGACGCTTGCGACGAGCAGCCGTTTCAATACGCTTCTTTTCTTCGGAGGGCTTTTCGAAACGCTGACGCTTCTTGACGTCGGAAATGATACCATTCTTTTCGCAAGACTTGGTGAAACGCTTGAGAGCGCGTTCGAAAGGTTCGTTGGACTTAACAATAACGCCGATCACGATAATCCTTTGGTTAAAAATTCAATTTTTTGATAGCCAAATATACCTAAATATTTAAAATCTGTCAAGGGTAACATTTTCCAAGCACTTTCACAAGTGCTTTCCTGCTTAAAGAGCACTACCCCCTTTATATTCCATTGCAAGCATGGTAATGTCGTCAAATTGCGAGGTGTTTTTTGCAAACGCATCGATTTGGCGTTTAACAAAACGACATGTTTCACCTGTGCCCTTTCCTCCACCAATAGAAAGCGCGTCGAGTAATCGATCGTTACCGAACAATTCATTATGCTCATTAGTCGCTTCCGTCACGCCATCGGTATAAAGGAACAGCATATCGCCAGGAGCAAGGTCAAGCGTTTGCAGTCTGTAACGCGAGTTTTCCATTGCCGCAAGCACAATCCCCGCCTTGCTCTTCGCAAATTCAACGGAACCGTCCTTATGCCGGATTACAGGCGGATTATGTCCCGCCGAAGCAAATTCAACATGTCCCGTTTTCAAATCGATAAAGCCCATCCACACCGTCACGAACATGTTCGCACGGTTTCGTTTAGCAAGTTCGTAATTCGACTTTTCGAGCGTTTCGACTACGGACTTCAAGTTTTGCGCCATGGTCCTCAAAACAATTCGAGAAACCATCATAAAGAGTGCCGCAGGAACGCCCTTCCCCGAAACATCACCCACGACCACGCATAGGCGGCCATCATCCAGCTTGAAGAAATCATAAAAATCACCGCCAACCTCCTTGGCCGGTAAGAGGAACGGAGTCAATTCATGATACGGATCTTCAGAGCCCTCTTCCTTTTCGTCCATCGACAAGAATCCGATCTGGATATCCTTTGCAAAATCAAGCTCGCTTTCGATGCGGTCCAAATCCTTTTGCTTTTCCATGTGTTCTTTAAGCGACGTGCGCATGTTCAAGAACGCCCATGCAAACTGCGCAATTTCATCGCGTCCCGACAGGTGCGGGATTTCCACATCAAAGTCGCCCTGCCCCATTTTGTTAGCCGCCACAGCCAGTTCTTTAAGCGGACGGGACACTCTGGTCGAAATCACAAATATCAGGATCAGCATCACGACATAGCCTGCAAAGCACATCCACGCAAACATTTTTTCCAGGGAACGCTGACTCTCCATAAATTCATTCGCAGGCCACACAATCATGAACGTCCAGCCGTTCGATTCCATCGCCTTGAAGTAAATGACAGCATCCTTACCGTCGGCTGTGGTCCCCATGAAGAGTCCCTTCTTCATGCTTTGCACGGTCTTTTCAAATTCCGTAACCGCCTGCGCGCCAACTCCTCCAGAAATGTCGGACAAGCTCTCTTTGAAAACAATCTCGTTCTTGGGGTGCGCGATAATGGTATTATTCGCAGACAACACAACGACGTAGCCCGAGTTCGACACGGGGATTGACGCCACCGTTTCCTTGAGGAACGCAATTGACATATCCACGCAAAGGACACCCGCAAAAACGGTATTCCCGTAAGCGTCTTTCTGATAAATCGGCACCGTGTAAATCGCAATCGGCTCCCTGATAAAGTCTCCAACAAACGGTTCCTGCCAAAGCCCTTTCTGCAAGTTTTTCGTGCTCTTGTACCAAGTCTTTTCAAGATAGTCGCCACCCTTTATCAACTTGATTTCGGATCCTGAATATTGGGCAAGACGCATCACCTCCTGGTGCCACTTGGACTTGGGAGCCATACCCGGTTCGTAGGCAACGACAACGGCCAGCACCTGCGGAAGCGTTTGCCTAGCATCAAAAACGGCCTGAGTCAAGAAGTCGTCGAGATCCTTTCCCGAAAGCATTTCCTTGCCAAGCACTTCGGCATACTCGTCGCCGAGTTTCTTGCCTTTTTCAAAAAGTTTTTCGATTATGGCGACATTCGCGAGACTGATTTCTTCGCCTTTTTCTGTGAGCAGTGTCGAAAGCTCGCTTTGCACCTGAAAACTGAGAACCCCGAACAACGTCGCGAATACGATGCTGAAACCGACTAGGGTCATCATGGACTGTTTGAACGCCAGTCCGTGCATATTGAAGCCCATAAAAAACCTTTTCTTTTTACTACATCAAAAATCGTTTTTTATTACATGCAAAAATATATGTAACTTAACAAACCTTGTTTAGACCCCTTAACGATTTTTACCGGATAAAACAACCATTTTTGAGAGGAACTGCAAACGGAACGTTTTTATAATAAACATTTGAGCACCAAATATACTCAAAAAATTCGCTTTTTATTGTATTTTTTTGTAAAATTTCAACTTTTTTCATAAAAATAAATCTTCATAACTTGCGAAGTATCAAAGACTTATGTATATTCTTTGTAAGATTATTCCAATTTGCTGGAGAAAATTTTTTCAATGTGGAGTTCACCCATGAAACTGCAATCGGTATCTTTACTCGGGGCAATCACCCTTTCCTGCGCCTTACTTTGCGCCTGCGGTAGCAAGGAAGAACAACCCGCACCTCAAGTCGAAGCCAAGCCTGTTGTCGAAACACCCGCTCCAGCTCCTGTCCAGGAAGCGGCACCAGAACCTGTTCAAGAAGAACCCGCATTGGTACCTATCCAATCCCTCAGCGAAGAAAAGAGCGCTCCGGTCGAAGAACGTCCGGCACCAGTCTCTAGCGTTGAGCAGGAATCTTCCGGCCCGTTCGTGATTCAGGTGAGCATCCAGCCTTCTAGAAGAGCCGCAAATAGCGTTGTAAGCAAACTTTCTGACCAAGGCATCAAGGCTTACGTTGCCGAAGTCGAAAATCCCGGTGAACTCGAAGGCACGTTCTACCGCGTGCGCGTTGGCTACTTCTCCACTATCGCAAACGCACAGCAATTCGGCAAGGAAGTTCTCGCACCGCAGGGTTATGCCGGTTGGGTGGACAATCGCAAGAACGATCGCATTGGCCAGCCCGGCGCAAGCGAAGACATGTAATTTTACAAAAGCAACGAACTGTTAAAGGCCCCGCACTTGCGGAGCCTTTTTTAATTGAACTTAAATCAATTTAGAATCAATTAATCCCAATCTTCGTAATCTTCAAGGCCTTCTTCGCCGGCCCTTTCTGAAATTTTGCATAGATAGTTGAATTCTTCTTCGCGCTTGTCCAAATCGGCATCGGAGCTGACTTCGTGAGTTTCAACAGTATTACCATAGCACTGGACCTGATAGGAACCATCTAACCAGTGAGTTGCTTCTTCCCTTTCTTCAGCGCAGTTTTCAGCGGCTGCACCTGCATCAGGAACGGTTTCTTTCGATACGATTTCCGAATAGTAGTAGCCATCATTGCCAAGCTTTACAGTCACGGTCGATTCATAATAATAGGCGCCATCCATCATCGATTCAACAATCTTGACAGAATTTGCAGAGCGTGTAACGTTGCACTTCAAGGCAGTGTCGCTAGAACTTGTGCTAGATTCACAGCCAACCAATGCAAGCAAAGTTGCAGAAGCAAGAATAAATTTTTTCATATAAACAATCCTTATGTTAAATTATTAGAAAATAATTTAGTTAAAATTTCCGACTGTTATTTACCGACCAAAGGCTTCACCATATTCTTTCGGCAAGTTCAAGATTTTAATTGTTTTTGGGCAAAGCCCCCAAGATTTATCGATAGACGCCAACGACAAAACCACCTCCCTGCCGTAAAATCTATATTTGGGGTATGCCTACAAAAAAGCCAAAAGTATTCGTTGTGCATCTTGGATGCGCCAAGAACCAGGTCGATGCAGAAAACCTCGTCGGCGAAATGCTCCATGCAGGTTTTGCTACCTGCGATTCCGCAAACAAAGCGGACTACATCCTCGTGAACACCTGCGGTTTTATCGAAGCCGCCAAGGAAGAATCCATCAACGCAATTCTCGCACAAGCTAAAGCGAAAAAAGCAAAGCAGAAGCTCATCGTGGCAGGCTGCCTCAGCGGTCGCTACGGCGAAGAACTGATGAAGGAACTGCCCGAGGTGGACTACTGGGTCGGCACGTACAAGCCCGGCGAACTTTTGAAGAAGATGGGTATTGTCGCCCCGCAAGGCTGTGAAGCTGAGAACCTTGCCCGCATGAACTTGGGTGGATTCCCACACCACGCTTATCTGAAAATAGCAGAAGGTTGCAACCGCCGTTGTGCCTACTGCGCCATCCCGCTCATCCGCGGCAAGCAGGACTCACGTTCTATCGAAGATATCGTTGCCGAGGCCAAAGACCTCGAAGCCCAGGGCGTCAAGGAAATTACTTTGATTGCACAAGACACCACTTACTTTGGACGTGAAAAGGGCAAGAAAGGCGGCACACTAGCTCAGCTTTTGCGCGCCATTTTGGACAACACGAAAATACCGTGGATTCGCATGCTTTATTGGTACCCGATGTTCGTAGACGATGAACTTTTGGACTTGATGGCAAACGAGCCACGTCTTGTGAAGTACGTGGACATGCCCATCCAGCATGCAAGCGACAAGATGCTCAAGTACATGAAGCGCAACTACCGCAAGGCAGAACTTGTCGATCTTTTGCACAAAATCCGCGAACGCATTCCGGGTGTGACGCTCCGCAGTACAGTACTCGTCGGGTTCCCCGGTGAAACGCACGAAGATTTTGAAGAGCTGATGGAACTGTTGCAAGACGTGCAATTTGACCATTTGGGCGGTTTTGTGTTCAGCCCCGAAGAAGGTACTCCGGTGATGGAAATGGACCTCCCTGCCGTGGACGAAAGCGATGCCCGCGCAAGGCTCGAAGCGGTCACGGATTTCCAGGAAGAACTCGCTGCCGAATACGCCGAGAATATGATCGGAAAGACAGTAAAGATTATCATCGACCAGGTCGCTGAAGAAAGCGAATACCACTTCTACGGTCGAACAGAAGGCAACTCGATGGAAAATGACGACATCGTGAAAGTCATCGAAGGCGACGGTGACGTGGGAGAGTTCCACAACGCACTAGTCATGGATGCCGAACCGCATGAACTTGTGGTGAAATTGATAGACTAGGAAAAGGCGCCCCCGGCACCCCGGAACCAGTCCGGGGCAAGCTCCAGCCGGGGTGACAAACGCCTTTTTTACTATATTATACCCGCTTTAACGGCATAGGCCCGTGTATCACAATGGATAGTGTCCTTCCCTCCGAAGGAAGGTATTCCGGTTCGATTCCGGACATGGGTATTAAAAAAAAAGAGCCCGCCATGTGAACTGGCGGGCTAAACTTTTATGCGCTTAAACTAGCGGTTCCAAGCACTGGTGCCTGCAGCAGCCTTGTTGCGTTCCTTTTCACGCTGGCGGCGACGCTTTTCGGTATCATCCGGGAAGAATTCCGGGAAGGCATAACCAATCGTAATGCCAAACACGATACCCGTCTTGTCCATTCCATTCGGCTTGCCCACAACGCGAGAAGCATAGGTATCGACAGCTTCGGTCTGAGAGTCTCTCGTCTTCTTGAAGCTCGGGTTCTTTTCAGGAGCCTTGCCAAGATCCGGAGCATAGTACATACCGAAGGAGAATTGCAAGTAGTACCATTCATTAGAAAGGTAAGCAATCAACACGTCAAACTGATAACCCTTAACGGAAATCAAGCTACGAAGGCCATCGGCATCCGGTTCCATGTCGTGGTCGAAATAGACCGTACCGTAAGAAGCGGACAAGCCCAAATGAATAGGAATCTTCGGGAAGAAGTAGTAGTTAAGGCCAACTTTATAGCCCGTACCACCTTCGAGCTTCATATAATCAAATTCGCTATCCTTGACCTTCGGCAACATACCGAAAGAAGCAAAGGCGGCAACATGCCAGCGAGTAATGTATTCAATACCGGCACCGAAGCCCATGCCCATGCCAGATTCACCCATGAACGGCATACGAGAACCGAGACCTACTTCAAAAATCAAGCGATCCTTAAGCCAGTCACGACGACGTTCGGAGTTTGCATATTCATCCAAACGCTGTTCTTCTTCGAACTTTTTACGAGTGAGAAAATCGTTTCTCTGGGCAGCAGTCATGCCAGCCGTAGCAGTTTCGACATTTTCCTCTTCTTCGTCATCATCAGCAGCCTTGACGGCAGAAGATGAAGATGCTTCCGTGACAGACATAAAACCATCATCGGAATCAGCCGTGGCAGCAGGAGCTTCCACCGTTTTTTCGGCAACCGGAGCTGCCTTTTTCTTCATAGACGCTTTACGCCCCTTCGAAGGAGCAGCCCATGCAACCAAACTAGCCAAGCACAACAGCAACAACAATTTTTTCAGCATTAAAAAGCCTCGGATAAATAACCACGCTTGGAATATAACTTTTTATAGAAGTTTTTTTCGAAAACTTCATGTAAAAGTTGTATTTTCGTTTGATTTTACAATTTTGTAAGTTTCAAATAGGCCTATTCGACCTTTGTCAGCTCAGCCTTGATGCTTCCAAGCTTGATTTCGCACTGCATGAGTACCGGAAGGCGCCTGTCGTCGTCGGTAAACCAGATAAAAATGCGGCCGCTGGACTTGAAAATGCCATCGCCATCCAAAACAGGCTCGACCTTGACCGTATTGAACTCGCCAAGATCCGTTTTAATCTTTTCGCGCTTGTGGATAACGACTTTGAGTTCGTAGCGTTTCTCCCCGCTCACTGCAGCAAAACGAGATGTAGAGCCCTCTTTGAGAGGTAGGGTACGCACAAGGTAGAACGCAGACATAATGCTGTGTTCGAGCCCTTCGATGGTCACAGACGTATCGGCCGAGCGCTTTACGTAATGATTGACTGCATCCTTGAAAACAGTATCCGAAAGGAATGCCTTCTTGGCATTGCGGTCGAAGCGAATCAACGACTTGTTGTGGAACGTCCCCTCATGGAGCGACTTGCGGAACACATCCGTCATGAGTCCTTTGTTACGGACAAGCGTGTAGACAGTGTCGTGTACCGGATAAAATTTATTGACAGTCTTGTTGGCGGTTGCAAAAGTCAGGAATTCCGTCTTGCCGTCTTTGCGCGGTTTAACCTCGAGCGTAGCATAGCCAGCCGTAATGAACCCCCAGCTGAGGGTGTAAGACAACTTTTCGCCCTTCATCCACGGGGTCTTCATCTCTGGAAGAGTCTGCCATTTGGGGAGCGAAGCGGAGGAAGAAGCTATGGAACTTGAGGACTGCACTACGAGAGTCGCCGAGGACTGTGGATTAGCTAAAGCTTCTGCAACACGAGACTGCGCTGCGCTTGAGGACTGCGCGGATGAGGAGGAAGAATATTTTTTAGAACTATCTTTTAATAAGGTCCAACAGTCAAGTGATTTTTGTCCTTGACCTGCTGTAGCAAATGCGGATTCCCCAAGCCTTCCCTTTGAGCAAAGATCTGAAGAAGTTATCAAGCCAGACTGAGCAAAAACAACATGACCGGCAAATGGCACGGCCAAGAGCAATAAAAATCCAAGCAAAACACTTTTCAAAGCACGATAAAACATAGGCCCCAATACTCTTTATTAATGGACAAAATTTAAGATAAGGACAATATATAAAAGTCGAAAGCGATAGATACGGCTACATGTGCGCAAAATCAAAGAGACTGTGACAAAAAAGCAAAAAACGCTGACGAAACGCCAGCGTTTTTAATTCTGAATTAGAAGGCTTAACCTTCGATGTCTCCGAGGCCCTTGCGGTAAGCGACGAGCTTTTCGCGGACGCTTGCATCAGAGAGGGCGACGATGTGGGCGGCGAGGTAACCGGCATTCTTGCCGTTGCCGATGCCGACCGTGGCCACCGGGATTCCCGGAGGCATCTGCACGATAGAGTGCAGAGCATCGACGCCGTTGAGCGGGCCGCCCGCGCAGGGGAGACCAATCACCGGAAGAATCGTGTGCCCTGCGAGCACGCCCGGGAGGGCTGCAGCGAGGCCAGCAACACCGATGAGGACCTGAAGGCCTCGCCCGGCGGCTTCGCGAGCATACTTCGCAGTCGCATTCGGGGTGCGGTGTGCAGAGAGGATGTTGTATTCCCACACGATGCCGAACTGGTCGAGCACCGCGGTGATCTTGTCTACAGTTTCCTGGTCGGACTTGCTACCCGCAACGATACCGACCTTTGCATTCGGAACTTCATTAATCTGCATTTTCAATTCCTTTTTTTATTTGCCCATTTTCGCAAGACGGGCGAGTCCCTTCTTACCGATGTCCTTGCGGTAGAACTTGCCTTCGAACTGAACCTTTTCGCAAGCGGCGTAAGCGATGTTCAAGGCTTCCTGGAGCGTTGCACCGTGACCGACAACACCGAACACGCGACCACCGTTGGTCACCAGCTTACCGTCGACCATCTTGGTACCGGCATGAAGCACCTGGGCGCCGTTCTTTTCGGCTTCTTCGATACCCGTGACGACCTTGCCCTTTTCGTAGGAGCCCGGATAACCGGCGCTGGCGAGCACGACGATAGCGGAGCTACCCTTCGGAGCCTTCGGGGCACCGAGCTTGGCAAGTTTGCCCTTTTCAGCAGCGTCGAACAAGGCGAGCACGTCGCCATCATAGAGCGGGAGCACAATCTGGCATTCGGGGTCACCGAGGCGGCAGTTGTATTCCACGACCTTCGGGCCCTTGCTCGTAACCATGATGCCCACGTAGAGCACGCCCGTGTAGGGCTTGCCTTCGGCGGCCATACCCTTGAGGGTCGGTTCAATAATCTTTGCCTTGACTTCGTCGAGGAGAGCGTCGGTAACAACCGGAGCCGGGCTGTAAGCGCCCATTCCGCCAGTGTTCGGGCCCTTGTCGTCGTCAAAGACGCGCTTGTGGTCCTGGGCAGAGGAGAGAATCACGTAGTCCTTGCCGTCGCAAACCACGAAGATGGAAGCTTCTTCGCCATCCATGAATTCTTCGATCACGACCGTCTTGCCGGATTCGCCGAAGACGGCCTTGTCGCCGAGCATTTCTTCCACGGCGTCGTTAGCTTCCTGGTCGGTCATGCAGACGATAGCGCCCTTGCCCGCAGCGAGGCCCGACGCCTTCACCACGATCGGAGCCGGGTGTTCGGCGAGGAACTTCTTGGCAGAAGCGAGATCGGTGAAGGTCTCGAAGGCTGCCGTCGGCACGTTGTACTTCTTCATGATATCCTTGCTGAAAGCCTTGGAGCCTTCGAGCGCGGCAGCAGCCGCAGTCGGGCCGAAAGCGCGGAGACCGCGAGCGCGGAATTCATCCACCACGCCAGCGACGAGCGGGATTTCGGGGCCGATAATTGCGAGGTCAATTTTTTCGGCTACAGCGAGGTCGGCAATGGCCTTGGGGTCGGCCACATCGACCGGCACGCACTTGCCGAGGTTTGCCATGCCCGGGTTGCCCGGAGCGCACACGAGAGTGTCGCACATCGGCGACTTCTTGACTGCAAGAGCGATGGCATGTTCACGACCACCGCTACCAACGACGAGAATATTCATATAGCGTATCCTTTGTTTTTTACGAAGGGAAATGTAGAAAAAAATAACTAGTCAGCCTTTTTTGAGTTGAGTTTTTTGAACAGCAAAACAACCCCATCTACACAAAGAGCAATAGACACAGGAATCGCAATTGAATAAAGAATCATGTTCACGCCTTCGTGCGGGGAAATTTGCGGAAGGATTCTAAGAGGGCTAATCGACATGTAGTAAAAGAACAAAATGCTCTCCGGGCCGTTTGACCAATGAAGTTGCGTTTCCAATAAACCAACAAGCAGCCACGCCAAATGATAAAAGGCAACAAGCCCAAATACAGACAAGGTAAATTTAAACTTTTGCAGTTTTGATGCAAGTTTCCATAAAAAAAGAACATACGTCAAAATAGATACCAAGCCAATGGCGGACATAACAAAGCAAAAGGATGGTATCGGTGGCAGAAACAAGCCGACGACAAACAGAACCAAGCCAAAAACATATAGCGAATAGAAATAGATATTGTTCATCATTCTAGACTCATACAGATTTGCTCATCACAACCCACCTTACGGATTACCGCTCTTTGGACCGTATTCTATTTTACCGTCATGGCGGATGATTACGTAATCGCAAAGATTAAGTGGATCCGATTCCGAAAAATTTTCTTCACATCGTTTCATATGAGATTCAAATCCTCGGTGATTCCAAGGAGAAAAACGATCAATAGCAATATTGAAAAAATCTTCCCCTTTCTGAACAGCAGCATCCGAAACAAGAACATCGCCATTATCACTCAACATAAAAACATACAACGGCACGATCCAATCACTCAATTGCAGTGTCGCCACATAATTTCCCGACATATTAATTTTTTTCCAAACACTATCTTTGGAGATTTCTTCGGTCATAACAGCAAAATCTTGTTCATAAGAAAGACTCATTCCACCATCATTTCTCAAAAGTTTCTTCTGCTCAAGCCATTTTTCAAATGACGGATTTTTACGAACCGCTATAAGCGTTTTCAGAAAAAGCTTAACACTTTCAACAGGATCAGCATCAAACGACTCCGTCATACTACCAATCTTACATTGTCGAAGAATCAGTTCTCTAAACGGAGTTTTTCCTTTCAAGGATACATAAAAACCATAACATCGATTTAACTCATTATAATGAGAATTCAATTTACTTAACTCATAATGATAAGAGTAGTTCACTGCATTGATTATGAAAAAATCTTCAAATCGTTTAAAACGCGGGTCAAGACGGGCTTCTTGAATATACTGCATTTTTTCTTTGTCATCTAGCGCCTGTTGAAGGCTATCTAGCACATGATAATACGATGCAAACGGAGTCTGATTTTCCCGATAAAGTTTCAGAAACTTTTTCTCCTCAATTTTATCGGATGTTGCAGGAGACTTCACCGGTTTAGAATACCATCCCACAAATTCTTCTTGAAGTTTTTCCTCGTGCAAAGAAATGACTTTACCTTCCTTTACATGAACTGCATAATATCCATTGGCACATTCAAAAAAAAGAGAATCATTTACAAAATCAGCAACCAAAGGCTCATTCTTTTTTTCAGCAGTTTTATTCAAGATAATTTCTTGCAGAGGAATGCGAACAGAAACTATTTTGAGAGACCCAGACGATTCATAATCAAATGAACGCGCCCACGCACTGATAGTCACACTATCCAAATAGAACATCGAATCACGAATACTCCAAAAAGCCTGATATCCGCCCCCCTCAAGAGGAGTTTTAAACATGAACATGGGTCTACATGAATAACACGGACTATTATCTATTGGGCGAAACGGCCATGCCTCATAATTGCTTTTAATGTAATCATTGAGCGGAAAAGAGTTTATACGGCAAAGACCATTTTCATGAATAATATGATCCGTTCCGCCTTCAAAATGGGCTCGCTCAGGCTCCACGGTAGCCATCGCCACGCTAGCAAACAAAGCAATCAAAAATAGCAGTCGTTTCATTCGATCCATTATCACAAATCCATACTTACTTTTTATCGAACTTTAACGGCAAGGTTACGCGAGTTACATCATCTGCCTCATCAAAAGTCCATGTGGAAATTGCGTCACATATTGCTTTGTCAAATTTTTCATTTCCTGTTGATGATGACACTACTTCAATTTCACTAATTTTTCCATCGGGCGCAATAGTAAATTTTACTACGATGTCGTATTGAATTTCTGCATCTGGATGTTCACTGTTTTTTACTTCTTTTAAACGAGGCGCCTGCATTCGGTATTTCTTACGAATACTTGAAAGTTTTGGTTTGTTTTTATCGACAATCTCTTTTACATGCGAAGCTTTTCTTCTTTTAGCAGGCTTCTTTGAAAAGTCAGGATCACTTATTCCATCCCATTTTAAAGGTTTATGTGCAGAGTATGAAAGCTTTGAGTCCGTGATGTGCAACCATTGTTTATTGCAAGAATGCTTAGAACTTTCCCACGATTCAATCTGTTCCTTGCTGTATTTTTTGAGCAGAAGATTCTTATATACCTTATCGCTAAATTCTTCCTCTTTAGCAAGCAACCTTATCTTCGAGAATCCGGCGGCCTTAAGTTTTCCAAAAAACTTCTTGTATTTGTAAATACTTTCATCCTGATACGGGAACGAGACGTTTATTTCATCGCGGTCGATTTTATCAGCATTTTTCTTGCGCATTTCTTTAAGGATGGCGATTACGGAGTCCGACGGCGCCTGAGAAACGCCATAAACTCTAGCCCAAACAGGGACTTCACGAGAAATATCGCTTGTAAAAATACGGGTGGAACTAGCATCAACTTCAATCGAAGCAATTCTACCACCAACATGGCGGTCAACAACAAAGTAGCCATCAAGAATAAGAAGATTAAGGCCAGTCGTATTCGCTTTACAGAACTCATTGCTTTTCACGTCATCACCAATTAATTCTGCTAAGTATTCTCCAATTCCTGTAAACAGGGAACTCGAGGACTGCGCATATAAAACGGCAGTTAACGATAAAAGCAATGCAAGAACAAACTTCATAGATTTAAAATACAATCTTTCCACGGGCTTTTTGTTTCTGTGAGCCTTCTTTTAAGCAAATTTACATTGATAATTTTGTAATTTACTTATATGTTTAAGTTAAAACAAAATTTCCTGCTCATTTTCACAGCATTTACAATTGCCGTCGGGATTGCCGCATGCGACTCCGATAAAAACGAGCCTCAGAACACTCCCGAAAACAAAGCCGCATTTGAAAAAGCCATCAAGAAAATATCTGAAGGATTCACCAAAGACAACTCATGGATAAGCATCGCTCAATCTCCATATATTCTCACGGGAACGCTTCAAGTCGATACAAATGAAATTAAGAAAATCAAAAAAGAGAAAGGCGATTACATCGAAATCAACTTTACGGTCGATACTATTTTAAAAGGGGACGTACCATCAAAAGAAATCATTATCAACAAATATATTTGCAGACAGAAGGATAAAGCACCCTACTGCAACGATTCTAATTTATTCTTATTCAATAGCAAAAAATCTGTTATTTTTCTAACTCTTGGACCCTCGGGTGGCTACTATTTTCCAAACAGATTGCCAAACTCAATTTTCCCTGAAGCAGACAAAGTCAAAATAAAGGAGGAAATTGCAAAGCAAAATGAAATCATCGCCAACAAAACTTTCGCAAAAATCTGCCCGACAGTTCAGCATTCTTCTGAAGTAAAAAGTCTCATAGAAGACATGTTAATTGCGAGCAAAGCGAAAGACGCTTACGTTAAACTTGAGAAATTGGGCTTTCAGGCAGTTCCCGCCACCATCTGCCTAATGGACGATCGAAGAGAACTCGCTGTTAAGGGGATTTCGTTAGAAAACAAGTCCCCACAAGCTTGGGAAGCGATGCGGCATTATGGCCCCGAGGTTGTCGTTGATGTTCTTGAAGCCATTTTAAACCAAATAACCGGTAAAAGTTTTGGTTTCATTCACAACGGTGGCACAGAAGAAGAAAGAACCAGCACGGTCAACGGCTGGCGAATATTCCTGTGGCATTCATTTAACGATTAATTTATCCTAATATTTGTATAGAACAAAAAAAACTGGCCGCCCCGCGAGGGACGACCAATTTAATTTCGCTAGAGATTGCTTCACCCCTACGGGGTTCGCAATGACGTCCAAGGTTATACAGCACGGGTGCTTGCACACGTATTGGATAACCGAAGCGTCATGCGCTTGCGCAATGACGTAAGCTTAGTTACCGCGTTCGAAGCGGATGAAGTTCACGACCTTCAAGCTGGTAAGACCGAGCTGCTTTGCAACGACTTCCTGGAGGTAGTCCTTGACAGAGAGCTTCTTCGGGTTCTTTTCAGACATGAAGAATTCCTGGTCTTCGAGAACGATTTCCTTAAGGACCTTAGCCACGCGGCCATCAATCTGGCGCTGCATGAATTCAGGCTTGGTCTGCTTGCCAGAAGCTTCGATCTGAGCCTTGGCAATTTCCTTTTCCTTTTCGATCGTTTCAGCCGGAACCGCAGCATCGTTCAATGCAACCGGAGCGAAAGCAGCGGCCTGCATAGCGATGTCCTTAGCAGCCTGCTTGAGAGCAGCTTCGTCAGCAGAGCCTTCGAAAGCGAGTTCAGTGATAACACCGATCTTGCCCTTCATGTGGCTGTAAACGCCAAACACGGAGTTCGGGACCTTCTTGATTTCAGCGAACTTGCGGAAGTCAATGTTTTCCTGAATCTTCACGAGGACGTCCTGGAGGCGGTCATTGATCTTGACGCCGTCAACAACAGCGTTCTTGAGATCTTCAACGGAAGCGATAGCCTGCGTTTCGACAGCCTTGGTAGCCAAAGCAGCGAGAGCAACGAAGTCGTCGTTGTTAGAAACCGGTTCGGTTTCGCAGGTGAGTTCGAAAGCAGCAGCCTTGTCTGCGGTTTCGATAAGGTAAACGCGGCCTTCCTTAGCAGCCTTGTCTGCGCGCTTTGCAGCAACAGCAGCACCCTGCTTGCGGAGGAGTTCCAAAGCCTTTTCCATATCGCCGTCAGTTTCGGTGAGTGCCTTCTTGCACTGCATCATGCCGACGCCAGTCTTCTGGCGGAGTTCGTTAACGAGGGAAGCGGTAATCTGCATATTACTTGTCCTCGCCGTTGTCGAACTTCTTCACTTCTTCCTTGGATTCCTTCTTTTCAGCAGCGACGCGCGGCTTGACGTTAGCAGCGATGTAGTCCACAATGAGCTTGAGGGACTTCACGGCGTCGTCGTTTGCCGGAATCGGGTAGTCCACGAGGGTCGGATCGACGTTCGTGTCGCAGATGCCGATGATAGGAATGTGGAGACGGCGAGCTTCTGCAACAGCGATCTTTTCGTGAGCGAGGTCGGTCACGACGAGAAGGCCCGGGAGGTTCACCATTTCACGGATACCACCGAACACGTCGAGGAGCTTGGCGCGTTCACGATTCTTGTCGAGGACTTCCTTCTTGGAGAGAGCCTGGAAAGTACCATCCTGTTCCATAGCGTCGATCTTGTCGATCTTCTTGATGGACTTGCGAACAGTCTGGAAGTTCGTGAGCATACCGCCCAACCAACGGTTGGTGACGGAGAACTGGTTGCAGGTAGCAGCAGCGTCGAGCACGCACTGACGTGCAGTCGGCTTCGTGCCAACGAAGAGCACGGTCTTGCCAGATTCAGAAATCTTGGCAGCAGCCTTAGCAGCTTCTTCGAGGAGGTCACGAGTCTTGGAGAGGTTGAGAACGTAGATGCCGTTCTTTTCTGCCAAGATGTACGGTTTCATTTTCGGATTCCAGCGCTGAGTCTGGTGACCAAAGTGGGAGCCTGCAGCAAGCAGATCTTCGACGGAAGGCAAATTAGCCATAGTATATTTTCCTTTTCGGTTGTTACTACCCGGACTGCAATTAAGCCACAAAGCGAAGTCAATATTAATTGTACCGCGCCACCGAAGCGACTCTTGCAAGCCGGTGATTGTTTACGCCCAGGCGATATTGCTTGGGCTAGCGCAAAGATAGAAATTATAGGGAGGCGTGTCTAGTGTGGGAATGCGCGCCATGAAAGAAAACGAGCCTCTAGAAAAATTCACACCGCTTGTGGCGACGCATTAAAAGGCAGAATCAAAGGTTTTCGTTTCCAGAAGCGGAGGAACTACTCCTCTCTTCTTTGGGAATCATCTGGTAGCAACGGACCGCGCCCCCAACAGATTTCAAAGTTTGACTTGAACCCCACCACCCCCAAGAGTCTCCAAGCAAAAGACCACCAAGTTGCCCAGCGTGATTTGAAGTTTCCATACTTTGCCCCCAAGGCTCCCAATAACGAAACTCTTCACCAACTTTCTCAAATTTGCCATCCTTATAAAAACCATTCGGCAAAGCGGCAAACCCTAACGAATCGGTACATAAATTTTCATCCCATCCTTTTTTTGCACACAAATTATTTGGATTTATATACTTGAATATAAAATTTCTCCAGTCTCCCTCATTTACAAAAAGTTCCCATCCTTTTGGACAAATTCCCTGAACTCTCAAATAAAAATCTCTATTTTCTTCATGGCGATAATAATCTGTATTGTATCTAGCATTGATATTCAAAGCGGCTGACCATGTGTAATACCTTCCATATTTAGAACAAGAGTCCAAATTATCTTGATAACACCATGTTTGGCCCCGTAAATTCGGATAGTTCACCGAATCCGAAAAGTTCAGATTTTCCGCCATAATACGGAAATTGCTGTGTACAATATACTTGTAAACATGTCCGTCACGTTCATCAGTGAATTCACCGTAAAAAATCGCCGGATTCATGTAATCCCACGCTAAATGCTTTTCGACATAAGACGAAGAACTCGAGCTTTCAGCAGAAGATGACAATTCCACTACAGAAGACTTCCGTTCAGATGAACTACTTTTTACAGACGAAGACGATACGATTATAGCAATTTCAGAACTTGATGATTCAACAACAGGAGAGGAACTGGAATCATCCCCACAAGCAACAAATACGCAAGCTAAGCTCACCAGCATCAAGGTATTACGCAACATTTTTTTCCTTACTAGGTATAAATAATTCAAAAGCAACGTTTCCATAAGTTACCAAACAGGGATTACCTCTTCAAAAACTCCAAAATCCTTGAACGGTAATCCGGGGCTTCATCGTAGGCGGCGTGGCCATAGTTCTCGTAAACGTACAGTTCCACCGGCGTGCCATTTTGCTTTAGCACTTCTGCAATTTCGCGGGAAGCGATTACGCCCAAAACTTGGTCAAGTTCAGCTCCCAAAATGAAAGTCGGGCACTTGAGTTTCAAAAGGCCTTCGTATGCTTCGAACGCGAGGCATGCACGAGCCAGCACGCAGAAGCGCTTCATGTCCTGTTCCGTTGCATTCGTGTTCATGCGCATCAGACTCTTTTTGTACTTGCGGATTGTTTCAGCAGAAAAAACTTTATCTATAAAATTCGAGCAGAGGGCTTCGATATCGCCTGCATCGGCAAGGCGTTTCCATTCCGTCATCACCGCACGGGACATGTCGTTCAAGCGGGAAGCGCTACAGCCAAGTACCAAGCGCTCGACTTTTTGCGGGAACTGTTCTGCAATAAGCTGTGCAATCATGCCACCTTGCGAAATACCGATCATGCATGCGCGTTCAATACCGATAGCCGACATTGCTTCTGCGGTATCCGTTGCCATTTCTTCCATCAAGTACGATTCGCCAAAATTTTTCTTGCGGTCGAACATGTAGACCGTAAAATCATCTGCAAATATTTTATATGAATCAGCCACCATCGAGGCGATGCCCATAGTGCTTTTAAGGCTCATACCCGGAAGCAAGACGAGCGGGCGCGCGCCCGTGCCAAACTTGAGGTAATCCATTTCAAAATTGTCGGTCTTTACGGTCTGTACTGTATATTCAATCATATTGCAAAGATACTATAATTTTAAAGTTTTAAGATAAGCCTTTTGCTCATCGGTAATGCGATAACTTTCGATTGCCTTTTGGATGGTCTTGTTGTGAGTCCAATCGTCGAGTACACGTTTTTCAATATATGGTAGTGTCGCTTCGTACTGCTTGGCAAGCGCAGTTGCAAAGAACCACGCGACCATCATGTTCAGGTAGTATTCTTCGCTGCGGATTTTCGCGACCCACTTTAAAAATTTCGGATCAAAGTCATCATCCAAAAAGAACGACATCAGCGTTTCGATACCAAAACGGACTGTGTAAACGTCCGTCACGGGAGCTTTCATCCAGCGTTCAACATCTTTCAAAAGGCGCTTACGATTCGCGGCCTTCGCAAACACCTTGGGGCGCATTTGGTCACAAGTTGCCCAATTATCCACGTACGGCAAAAAGGCATCAATATGCGAAACGCAATCATCGTAATCTTTTATCAAAGACAAAATAAAAGCGTGCACCTGATTTTCGTCATAATACTTATGTGGAAGCGTTGACAAAAATTTTTCCACATCCGGATGATTTGCAAATTCCTTGGCAATCGCGCGCAAGTCAGGAGTGCGTACGCCGATAATCAACTTTGCATCCGTCGTCGGAATCAGCTTACTATGGAAAGCCTGAAACTTTAAATCTTGTTTTTCAAAAAGAGTTTTTTGAATTTCGTTAATAATTGACATTATTTCACCGGTCTATATCAGTCTTGTCGTGCACCAATCGCCTTGACGTTCAAATAATTTACAAAAACTTTTCTAAATTTGCGCGCATGGCTGAGAAAAAGAAAATACTCGTAATGGTCGCAAGTCCAAAAAATGAACGTAGTGGCACGCTTATCCCGACAAAGGCTTTTGTCGAAGGATTGGAACAGAACGGCGACTACGAGACCGAGTACATCTTTATCGACAAGATGCACATCAAGCCCTGCCGCGGCTGTCTTAGCTGCTGGGGACGCGAGGACGGATCTTGCTTTATCAAGGACGATGACGTTCCGATGATTCGCGAGAAACTCACGAATGCAGACATCGTTATCTGGAGTTTTCCGCTTTTCCTCTTCAGTATTCCCGGACAAATGAAAGTCTTGATGGACCGCATTGTGGGCATGGTTCATCCGTACATGGGTCAGAAGCTCAAAGACGGCGCCAACGCCATGAATTCGCACCTGCATGGGCTACAGTTCCAAAAAGAAGGGCAGAAAATTATTTTGCTTTCAAGCTGCGCCTGGATGGACTTGGACGTGGTTTACGAGCCTATCCGCAAGCAGTTCGACATCATTCTTGGCCATGAAGGCTACACGCTTATTGCATGCCCGCAGATGCGTGCGCTCGACCATCGTGGTGGTCCGCGCCGTTTGAACATGCTTCGCGACAAGTACCGTAAAGGCGGAGCTGAACTGGCTACAACCGGAGCACTTTCGCAGGAAGCTATCGACTTGATGCAAAAGCCGATTTTCAGCGATGACGCCTACGAAACGCTCGTTGTGGAATTCGTGACGCACATGTTCGATCGCGATGACAATTTTTAGCGCCTTCGGCGAGTGGCTTGATTGCTCGGCTTTGCCGGGCATTTTTTATATAAAGGAAAGGCCCCCGCGGAGCGGAGACTTCGTGAGCCTCAAGCGATTCGTATCAACGAATCGTGGAGGCGAGAGTGAGGCGATATCACATTCTCGTGCTTGCAAAAGAGCCGAACGGTCTTGTAATAACAAAATGCCCCGCCGAAGCAAGGCATTTTGTTGTAAAAGCAAATTCGCAGATTAGCGCTTGCTGAACTGGAAGTGCTTACGAGCCTTCTTGCGGCCGAACTTCTTACGTTCAACGGCACGTGCGTCACGAGTCATGAGGCCTTCCTTCTTGAGAGCCGGCTTCACTTCTGCGTCGTTAGCAACGAGTGCACGGGAGATGCCGAGACGGACTGCGCCCATCTGGCCAGCGATGCCACCGCCACGAGCGGTAACTTCGACGTCCCATTCTTCAGCGTTGCCGAGGATGGCGAACGGAAGGTTTGCAATCATGTTCTGCACTTCAGAATGGAAGTATTCCTTGAAATCACGACCATTGATAGTGCGCTTGCCGGAACCCGGCTTCAGAATCACAGCGGCGATGGCGTTCTTGCGACGGCCAGTGCCGCGGTAGATCTTCTTATTCTTTGCTGTAGCCATAGTTTTCTCCGTTCTAAATTAAAGTTCTACGACTTCGGGTTTCTGGGCAGCGAACGGATGTTCGGCACCTGCAAAAATCTTGAGCTTCTTGATCATCTTGTGGCCAAGAGCGCTGTGCGGGAGCATGCCCCAAATGGCAGCTTCGAGCGGAGCAGTCGGGTGCTTTGCCAAGAGGTCGGCAAAGTTGATCCAGCGTTCACCAGCAATGTGACCGGTGTGGTGGAAATACTGCTTCTGGAGAGCCTTGTTGCCGGAAACAGCAACCTTTTCAGCGTTGATAACAACCACGAAGTCGCCAGTATCGACGTTCGGGGAATAGATGGCCTTATGCTTGCCCATGAGGAGACGAGCAACTTCGCTTGCAACGCGTCCCATCGGCTTGTCAGCTGCGTCCACAAGCTTCCACTTGCGAGAGACAGTCTTCGGGTTTACCGTAATGGTCTTCATGTAAATCCTCTAGTGAGTGAAATTCCAGGGCAAAGGCGCCCCGAGAAAAGCAAGGTAAATTTAGATGATTTTTCGCAAGGGTTCAAGGGTAAAAATGTGTATTTTTTGAAAAAAGTAGTGTTTTTGCGGGTTAAACATTCTATCAATTGATAGAATTATATTAATTAGTATAGTATTTTGGTTGTTAGTCAATGGTCTTTGGTCATTAGTCATTAGAAATACGTCACTAGATGGGGCTAGTAGCCCCAACCTCTTCGGCTCGGTCATACCCATACGAGTATGGTTGCGACACTCGCCTTTTGAGGTTGTCTTCGACTCCGCTCAGGATGACACGTCCCTACCTTAGAACGAATGTATTAATGGCGACCCCATCCCCATACGCGGATCATGCTCACATAAGTGCTAGTTGCATTCAAGGCGAGTGTCGCGACAGGCTGCTTGCAGACTGTCATGATTGAGCCGAAGATGCTGACGCAAAGCGTCAAAGCACTAAGTGATCAAAGAAAATAAATCCGGGGTGACAATCGGGCATGACAAAGCAACAATTCCGAATTATCCTTACTGTTTACTCTTCTCCTTGCGCATGGAGGCGAGCGCTTTTGACTTGCGGCGGGCGGTTTCTTGCAGGTTCACGGCGACATCGAATTCATCGACAATTTCGCGACCGAGAATTTCTTCGAGCACGTCTTCGAGACTTGCAATGCCCGCAATCGCACCAAATTCATCAACAACACCGACCATGTGCCCACGCTGTTTGAGGAATCGTAGCAACAGTTTGTCGGTCATAAGGCTATCGGGCACAAGTTGCATTGGACGCATAAGCTGACGAAGTTTCACATCGCGCTTGCCTTCCGCAAGAAGGTTGTACGCGTCTCGACGGAGCACAATTCCAATCCATTGATCCTTTTTTCCATCGTAAAGCGGAACTCTGGAAAACGGCCAGTTTCCACGTTCATCCAACGTCTCGCCAATCGTGCTATCTGCAGAAAGCGTAAAGACTACTTGACGGGGTGTCATCACACGACGCACAGGGAGCGACTTGAGCGAAAGAATATTCTTGATGACAAGTGCCTGCTGGCGGTCAATCACATCTTCTCGCAAACCAAGACTCACAAGGCTATTGATGTCTTCGATACTCACATCCTTCTTTTCTTTATCTTCGCGAGTCCAATGCTTGGTAAGCGTAAGGCAAAGCCAAATAATTCCAGTCCAGCTCAGCACTTTTGTAATGTAATAGAACGGCACAGCCACAAGTGGCGCACAGATTTTTGCCTGTTTCACACCAAGCGTTTTCGGAGTGATTTCGCCAAAGAGCAAAATGAGAATCGTGAGCACCACGGGAAGGAGCATCGCCTGCGAAGGAGTCAATCGCTTTACCGCAAGGGCTGTCGCCAAGGACGCACCTACAGTATTTGCAACCGTATTCACCACGAGCACCGATGCAATATAACGGTCGATATTATCCTTCACATGCTTGAGGTAACGCGCCGTAAATTTCTTTTGCCGTTCCAACAGTTCCACCGTCGAAGGCGGGACACTATAAAACGAAGCTTCAGTCACGGAGCAAAACGCAGAAGCCGCAAGACAACAAAAAACAGTTAAAGCAATTTCAAACATAATTTCGCGCCTCCGGCGCAGTTACTAATAACCATTAATCAACCCCGGTTCAATCGCCCAGAATTGCGTGCGTTCCATATCGCGGACAAAATCGCTCAACGCCTTTGTATCGGCAAACGGAACGATAAACGAATCTTCGGTATTCAATTGAACAAGTTCAATATCCGTGGATTTGGGGATATCGGCAAGTTTACGCACTTCGTCTAGTGCATCATCAAAACCGCCAAGTCCTTGCACAAGGCCGGCCTCTTTTGCCTTCCAGCCCACCATCACGCGGCCACCGCCATACACGGAATCCACCACGGCCTGATTAATTCCAGTCGCCTGCGAAACCACGCCCGTAAAGCGGTTGTAGAAATCATCCATGTATTCCTGGAGGGCTGCCTTTTCCGTGTCTGTCCACGGGCGAGCAAACGAACGAGCATCAGAATAATCGTTAGTCTTCACCGGTTCATTTCTTAGCCCTATTTTTTTCATCAAACCTGAAACATCAATTTTTCCGCCATAGATACCAATGCTTCCGACAATAGCAAACGGCTCTGCAATTATTTTATCTGCACCACATGCAATGTAGTAGGCGCCTGATGTTCCAATATTTCCGATACTAGCAACGATCGGAATATTAAACCGATTCAAGTTCTTGAGCGCACCCCAGATTTTATCGGATGCAATTGCATTTCCGCCCGGTGAAGAAATCCGCACAAGGAGCGCCTTCACGCCCATGCCAGGAAGTCTACGCAAACTTTCGAGTACAGCCGTTTCCATTTTAGAATCAATCGTTCCATTGATATTCAACAATGCAACTTTCGTACGATGGCTCCAGCTTTCATCAAAGATTTTCGTATTTGACGGAGACCATGTTCTAAATCCAGCATAAGGAGCATCTATTCCGAAGAATGTTTTTAAAGCATAGCTCGGCACTTGATCTATATAAAGAGTCGTATCTGCAAGGCCTGCTTTTTTCGCCCCTGTCGCAGTAATCACAGGTTTTTGAGCAAGTTCATCTAGTTTTTCCGTATTAACTGGAGTCGATCCTGTCTTAATCCGCGAAGCCAATCGCATACGAATCAATTCCCAAATATCCTTGTAAAGCGTCTCTACATTTTCGCGAGCATTTACCGACATGGAATCCGCCGTGTACGGTTCCACAGCAGACTTGTAAGCACCATGGCGCAAGAACTCGACCTTGACACCTAGTTTATCCAAAAATCCTTTGTAGAACGTAATTCCGCCGCCAAGCCCTAGCCACGTAAAATGTGCCGAAGGTTCCACTACAATGCGATCTACACTTGCTGCAGCCATAAGTACAGCTGGACGAACATCATCCATATACGCAATGACAAGGCCCCCGCGAGATTTAAGCATTTTCACATAACGGTTAATCTCTTCAGAAATAGCCAAATTGCCAGTATACCCAGAGAAATCAAGCACGACAAGGCCTGCCGCCGGATCACGAAGCAAGTGTTCGAATAAATTACGAACCCTCATGAGGCCAATGGACGAAGGTTCAAAGAAAAGAAACTTCTTTTCCACTTCGGAAACTTCCATATTGAGCGGCACACGTATAATCTTCGCCGCATGGGAAGACTGCGGATTACGCGCCGAATGGAAGCCGATACTTCCGCCCTTCGGCAAAAAGTCATCCAGAATCTTGAGGGAAGCATCGACATGCCCGCCAAACGAAGTAGAAAGCGTGAGAGCGAATTCATCGTCATCGCCGTACAAGGGCATTTTAAAGCCAAATCGGTATCCGTAAAGGGATAGTTCCAAAAGCAAACGATGTTCCTTCCAATTTTCGACATCGTAACTTGCACTCAAGAAACTCCCCAAGCGAAGAGTCGCCCCTGCATTATGGATGCGCTCCATAGAAGCGGGCCCCAAATAAAGCAGATTATCACAGGAATAGCCAAGGGAAATAAAGCGGAACGGGCGAATCAAAATACCGGGAGAAAACGTCCACTCCGTCCCCGTAAAATCCGCACTGCGAAACGCCATAAAACGGCTGCCTAAAAAAGCACTTCGGTCAAAAAGCGGGAAACTATACGTCAAGTTCCAACGCGATTCGTCCATGCCCTTATCGTTAAAACGGTACTCAAACCCGGCACCCAGACGGTCCAAATTACCGCCAATCCGTAGCTCGGTAATGCCGTCATCGAATTGGTACGAGAGCAGCGCTCCCTTGGAATCAAGTGACGAAAGCCCCGCAGGGTTCCCGAAAACACCATGCCCACCATCTAGCGAAACAAAACCCGATTCGCCAGGAAGGTAAGCATAAGATAGCGCCGTAAGCGCAAAAAACGCAGCAATTATTTTTCTCATCATTGATATAATAGAAAAATTGCTATCTTGATTAGCGAGTGAAGGAAATAATTTTAACACAGTGGTGGTTCTATGGCTGCATCTTCTAAAAAAGAAGAAACTGACCTCTTTGATTTATTAAAGGAATTCGTCAAAAATTGGAAAATCATGGTTCCGTGCATAATTCTTGCCGGAATTATTGGCGTTTTTGTCGCCATGTGGATTCGTCCGGTTTACAAGGTAGACGCCCTGCTCCAAATCGAATCCAAGAATAACAAGAGTGTCGGCTTAATGGGCGGACTTCCCAGCCTCTTTGCCAGCGCAAGCCCTGCTGAAACCGAAATAGAACTCATTTACAGCCGTCAAATCATCGGCGAAGCTGTGGAAAAGTTGCGTTTACAATACACGGCAACACCGATAAACAAGATGGACAGATTGTTGCACCACGAAGGCCGCATGGAACTCAGCCAATTCGAAGTGCCTTGGAAATCCATCCCGAAGGATGAAAAAAGGGGACCTTGGATAGCAACAGCTGTAGACAGCTCTTCATTCGACCTGTATGATCACAATAACAATAAAATCTTAACAGGAACTGTTGGACAAACATATAGAGTTCCTTACGCTGGAGACACACTCATCTTTAGCGTATTCCACATGGATGCAACTGCCGGACAAAAATTCAAGCTCAACAAATTGGAACGTCTTGACGCTATTGCAAAATTCAAAAAGGCATTTGAAGTCAAGGAAAAGAGCAGAAAGACCGGAATCTTGGAATTCAGCTATCAGGACATCTACCCTGACCGCGCTACAAAAATCCTTAACGAGATTGCAACATCTTATTTGAGACAGAACGTAGAACAGCGAAACGCCGAAGCACAAAAGACGCTTGAATTCTTAGAAAAGCAGCTTCCCGACGTCAAAGCCCAAATGGACAGTTCGCTACTCAAGTTCAACACCTATCGCAACAAAGTCGGTTCCATTGACATTGGTGCAGAAACGCAACTGATTTTGGAAAAGCGCAACAAGTTGCAGCAAAGCTTGCTGGACTTGCAGCAGAAAAAACAAAGCGCAGTCCGCCTTTTCCAGCCGGAACATCCGACCATCAAGACCTTGGAAGATCAAGAAAGCAACTTGAAACGCGAGCTCGCAAGCAACTACGCAGCAACAAAGAAACTTCCGAATACACAGCAAGAAGTTTTGAAACTGACGAATGAAGTTGACATGAGTAAGCACATGTACACCACCATGCTCAACAACATTCAACAGCTTAAACTCGTTTCTGCCGGTGAAGTGGGTTCCGTCCGCATTATCGATTTTGCCGAAGAAGTTTCCAGTCCTATAAAGCCCAAGAAATCCATGATTGTATGCGTTGCTTTATTCATCGGTTTACTCTTTGGTACACTTATCATCTCGATCAAGAGCAAATTCAACAACGGTGTCCGAGATGCGAACTTTATTGAACGCGAAACAGGGTACAGCGTTTACGCCAAAGTACCGAAGGGGAACCCCAACGGAACTAAAGGCACTCGCCCGCTCGCTGTAGTCGAACCCGATGATGTGGCAATCGAATCGCTCCGTGCATTACGCAGTTCTCTTGAATTTAGCATGGAAGACGAAAGCAAATCCATTATTGGTGTCAGCGGTCTCATCCCTGGAGTCGGTAAAAGCTTTATTTCAGTCAATCTTGCAGCGCTATTCGCAGGATTAGGCAAAAGAGTCCTTCTCATCGATGCAGACCTCCGCAAAGGTCGCCTGCATAAAGAATTTGGAATCAAGCGCGATAAAGGACTTTCTCAGATTCTTTTACACACAGCAACTCCCGCTGAAGTCATCCGCAAAACGGAAGTTCCAAATCTTGAAGTCATGCAATGCGGCAACGTTCCGAGCAACCCCTCCGAACTGCTCGGTTCCAGGCATTACGCCGCCATGATCGAAGAGTTAAAACAGCAGTACGATCTCATCATCATCGATACTCCGCCGATAATGCTTGTTACTGACGCCGCTCTCGCCTGCCGCGTTGTATCTGAAATCGTTATGGTCATTGAGTACAACCGCCATAGCATTGACGCTATCAAGGATGGCATGAAGCAATTGCTCAAGGGCAACAACGACGTTCACGCAAGCCTCGTGATCAACAAGTACGAACACGGGCATAGCGATGGATACGGCTACAAATACGGGAAGTATTAATAAATCGAAAGATTTATTATTTCACAGGTTCGAATTTACGGGCAATTTTCCTTATAAGCGGTCCGTTTAACCAATATAACGTTTTTTCATTGAACTTCGTTAATGTTGGCGTGACCACTTGATAAGGGTAAGAAGTTTCTCGATTGGTTACCAGCAATACTTTATTCACGTATTTTGACAAACGATCGAGTTCTTCCGTAGTCGGATCCGCCTTGACATAAATGCATTTGGCATTTTTCACGTTGAATCTTTTCATGCCGTCGTTCCAACTTTCTAATGCAATTTTCCGGGAATCCAAATTTCGGAAATGTATTTCGATATCAAAGTTTTCAACGGCTGCCATCGAGAAGAAATCATCCAAATCATTTTGATGCTTTGATTCAGACGATCTAATAAACTTCAAATTAAAGTCTTTTACATAAGACAGGTTGTCAACAACATTGAAAAAGTCATCATCATAAAGGCTTACTTCCGTAAACGGAGAGTGCGATGATGTATTGCAAGAATGGTAGTAATAGTGTCCTAAAGGAATGTTTGAAATGATTGAATAAGGATGCGTGAAATAAAAATATTTTTTATAAACCGAGAAAACACTTCTACCAAAAGTTTTCAGTTTGTTTTTTAAATCTCTTTTAATTTGAATGGGCTCTTTTTTCAACCACGAGCCCGCAAAGTGGTGAATCGAATACGTATTTTCGGTAACCTCAAGTTTTTGCGTATCCCAAGTCTTTGGACTAAACCAATCAACAGGGAACACATTGACAACATCCTTGTCGTAATCAAATTCAGATTGATTTTTTATAAACCGCAATTCATAATTAGACTCAATGCACTTTCTAAAAATAGCGGGCATAGGAGTCATTTGCACGGCACCGTCAGCTGTTATAAATTCTCTGTCTTTGTAGCGATTGTACAAATCGTCTATCAGGCTCCAATGTTTTTCGCATCCCAAAGTTGCAGCCTCAATTCCCTTCGGCGTGTTTTCCATGCCAATGAAATAGGGCAAATGAAGCAAGTCATCGAACGATTTTAAAACTTCAACATCACTATCTAGATATATGCCGCCATAATTGGATAAGGCGTAAAGTCGTATGTAATCAGCGGCAAAGGCGTACTTTCGTTTTTCGAACGCCTGGTCAACCCATTTGGCAGTACCTTTAGGAAATCTCTTGAAATCCCATTTCCAAATTTCATAATCGGGTAATTTTTCCTTCCATGAATTCATGCATTTCTGGATAGATTCTGGATAGGGATCATCACTAAGCCAACAGAAATGGATTATCTTGGGGATCATAGGATTCTCCTAATTTAAAAAACTTTTTCCTTTATCTTTTTCAACAAATAGGCGCGGTCTAGCTTAGACAAGATAATGTAAGCACCAGTAACTATGCACACAACCGTTACTAATGAGAAAGCCAAAGCCAGCTGAGCCCATGAGGTAGGTTCAAAAAAGTGCTTTATACCAAAACAAATTACCAAACATATGATAAAATAAGCTAGTGCCTTAAAGAGGTTTTTATAGAACGTAGTCTTTGGCAAAAGCAGGCAACGAGCACCATACATAGGCAAAAATACAAAGCCTCTGATTATACCACAGAAAGAGCGGGTTCCGGCCAAAACGTACAACCTCATTTCAGAAGATTCGACAATAAACATCGAAGCGAAAACAATCAAGAATACGGTGACGTTATTGCCTAACATGAACAGCGTAGAATACTTCAATTTATTTGTTATAGTGAATATATTCCAGAAAGATTCAAGAGGCAAAGTATACGCTAACGCAAAGGTACCTAAAATAGTAAGGAATATCAAATCATCAGCATTTTCGCTCGGGAGCCACAACCTATAGAATGAATCGCCATAAACATAAAGACACGTTAACGGAATCGCAGTAAAGAAAGACAGAATTCGAATAGACTTGTGACATTCATTGAGCAACTCGTCATGTTTCTTCTCGGCAAAGTACCTCGTCATCGTAGGCGCAAACACCGCGGATATCGACTGAAAGAGTCCTAAAATAATAACAGGAACATTTTTTGTAATTGCAAAATATCCCATTTCAATCATGCCAATATACAGGTTTGCAAGCAGCAAATCAAAGCCTTGACCGAGGATTTCACCTAGTCTCGAAATCAAGCTCCACACGCCCGATTTCAAAAGCTCTACAATTTTGCTAACCTCAAAGTTTTCTTTTTTTACACCAAGTTCTGGCGTTAAAACGCTTGTGAACCTATAGTTTGCAAACGCAGTGTATATAGTGAGAAGCATTCCTGCCAAACCAAGATACCAAACATGGGGCTTAAAGAAACTGAACAATAAAATCAGGGACAAAGCCTTTATTGCTGTTCCAATAATAGTACGGACATTACTTAAATCAAGTCTATTTTTTATAAACGTTGCGATAGTCCATGTTCCTGCGAGAAGGCCTATAATATTGTTTATCGCCATAAGGGCAAACAACAATTTAACATCAAACACCAAATTTTCTGGTATATTGATGAGGTACTCTAGCCATACAATACACAAAGAAACAACGAACGTGATGACGAATGCAAGAATTATGTTCGAAAGGAATACCGAAGCATAATATTTATTGGCCTCATCGATATTCCCTTCACAATATTTAATGGTGATAAAACGTCCGACCATTGAGTTCAAAGCAATAGTTATCAGACTTGTATAAGTAAGAATATTTGCAGACAATCCGATAAACCCGTAAGCTTCTGGGCCAATGGTTCTTACGATATACGGAGTCAACCCAAAACGAATACCCAAACCGACGACAAAAGTTATTAACGATGCCGCCATATTGACAACGAATTGCCTGTTTTTCGATGAATGAGTGGGCACTTTCTATTACTCTTTATAAAACTCCAAATTGCAAACGCAAAGATAGCAAAAGACAAAAACCACGGCAAAACAAGCTTCCACATTAAGGCTATTTAGATGGTCGCAACCAAGCCCCTAAGCCCACCCTTACATGGATAATAACTATATTTTAATTGAGGTTTTTCATGTCAGCTCGCAAACACGCATTTCTTATTCTTGCCCATAGCAATCCCCAATTTGTAGCAAGATTAGTAAACAGCTTAGTAGCCCCCAATCACTATTTTTTCATACACATCGATAAAAAATCAAAGGAAGATTTTTCCTGCCTTAAGCAGATTCCAAACTGCACTTTTTTAAAGAAGCGCGTGAGCTGCAACTGGGGTGGTTTTAGCCTTGTAGAAGCAACACTAAACCTTTTGAAAGAAGCAAAAGCCGCAGATAACTTTTCCTACTTTCATTTACTTTCCGGTACCGACTATTTCTGCTCCACAAACGAAGCCTTCGATAAGTTCTTCGAAAACAACACAAAGAGCTATTTAGAAATTAGAGACGGAAGCCAATTCGAATGGCGTCTTAAGATATACACATTTAACGACTTCATCAATCGAAGAGGCCGTTGGAAAAACATTCTTTGGCATACAGACGACATCCAAAAAAAGCTCATCCGTCATATTACCATTCGAAAGCCCCTTAAAGAAACGTTCTATTACGGATCGCAATGGTTTTCCCTAAGCAATGAAGTCGTCGATTACGTATTGGACTTCTGCAAAAATAATCGATGGTTCGTTCGTCGCTTTTACTTAACTTTCGTGCCGGACGAATCGTTCTTCCACATGATTATCTTGAACGGACCTTTGGCAAACCAAATCGTCCCCAAGAATCTCCGCTTTATCGACTGGACCAGGAAAGTTCCAAAAGAACCGCTTCCCCGCACTCTCGATATCAACGACTATAACGACATTATTCAAAGCGGATGTTTCTTCTGCCGCAAAATATCTACAACCAAATCGGCATCACTAATAGACAAATTTGATGAATTGAGGAACAAATAATCAATATGGGCCAGTCTCTCATTTCCATAATTGTTCCCATTTACAAAGTCGAGCCTTATTTGCATCGATGCGTAGACAGCATCATTAATCAAACATATCAAGACCTTGAGATTATCTTGGTCGATGACGGATCTCCAGATAACTGCCCCCAAATTTGCGACGAGTACCAGCAAAAAGATTCTAGAATCAAGGTCATTCACAAGCCAAATGGCGGCCTGTCCGATGCTAGAAACGCAGGGCTAGACATTGCCCAAGGCGAATACATCATTTTCGTGGATTCGGATGATTTCATCCACCCTGAAATGGCTGCAGTTTTATTTGAACTGTTGCAAAAGAACGGTTCCGACATTGCCATTTGCAACTTCGTTCCATTTACACACGATGTAACAACATCAAACGAAGCCCCCGTTGTCGAAACGCTTTCCGGAGAAGAAGCCGCTTTACGACTTTATCAAAAAGAATATACAACACAATCCGTTGTAGCTTGGGATAAGATTTACAAAAAGAGCGTCTTCAACAATCTTCGTTTTAAAGTAGGTAAATTCAACGAAGACGAATTCTTTTCATACAAAGCGATGCTTTCGTCATCGAAAATTACATATACGTCACAGGAACTATATTACTATTTCCTCCGCGATACCGGAATTTCAAAAGCCATCACAAATCCAAAATCGCTAGACGGACTTGAAGCAAAACAAGAGGCAATCGCCTATTACAGGGAAAATAAACACTTTGCTCTTTTGAGAGCAGCCGTCTCAAGCTTTTTAAATTTCACCGCCAAGAGATATTGTTTTGTGCACCATCAAAAGGGCAACCACAAAAATTTATTGGCAGAAATCAAAAAGCATCACTTCAAGGTTTTCAGCGAAAACAAATTCGTTCTGGACAAAAGACTAACTAGGCGAGCACAAGTATTCCAGTTCATGCCGTTATTATATTGGTTCTTTATAAAATACGATAAGTTCAGGCAGCAAATTCAAAAATAGGGGTAATCATGCTTGTTTTATCGTTATTCGCATATATTCTTTTTTTCGCCTTAGTCTTTTTGGTCATCAAGGGGAACCGGGAGCAGCAATTACTCTCTCTCATTCTTGTAAACATTCTCTTTTACATCAATATTGCATTAATTGCAAAACCAGAACTGACCCCCTTCCAGCTTATCCCCTACATTTTTTTCGCAAAAGAAATTCTCTTTAACAGCAGCGAATTTAGAAGAACGTGCGCATCGTTTCCTGTAAAAACAGGTTTGTTAGTAATCTTTATCGCTTATTTCTTGACAACTTATTCAAATGGCGGTAACTCGCATGACTTCTACAGTTCTTTACGTTATTGTTTCGACAAATATATACCCATAATTGCAGTATTCATCTGCGCGAAAGATATCGATGAAAAAATTTTGACAAAGCACTTGTTCTTCTTCTTCCTAATTTATTCCGGTTGCGGACTTCTTGAATATTTGTTAAACCACAACTACATTCGAGAAATCATCGCAACAGCCTTCCCGTCCACAAAAAATACAGACATGTTCGGCCCCGCAGGAATTACGAAAGGATTATACTCTTCTAGCTGGAGACCGAGAATTTCTATTACAACAAAACATCCAACGGCTTTAGGAACACTGCTTAGCACCATGTTCCTATTCACCTTGGCTTATCTTAAAATAGCCCCGGAAAAGTTTGACATAAAGAAAGTAAAAATAGTCCTTGCAGTTTTGGCAGGAGCGGTGATATTATCAGGGTCGAGAACAGCGCTTGGTTGCATATTGTTAGGTTCTTTAATCTATTTCACAATGCAACTTTCACTTAAAAAAAGACTTTTTGCAATCATCTTTTATGGTTTTATCGCCCTTCAATTGTCTTCATTTGCCTTAGAATCATTTGAAGAAAAAGAAGGCGGAAGTTCTCTTTCTCTTAGGCAACAACAGCTTTTGTTTACGCTCATCGAATTTGCAGAAAGGCCAGTATTCGGCCATGGTCTTTACTTTACCAACCATACGATTTTAGCAAGCGATGACGATGGCAACAGAATGTATTACTCTAAGGAAGAAACAGAGGGGCTTGAATCCATCGTCTTCTACACCCTCTTGGATATCGGTTTATTCGGAGCGCTCGCTTTACTGATATTCTATGGGCAAATGCTCTTTTACTTCTATAGACATCGGAAAGCAAACGAGCATTTGGCCACGCAAGGAATATTGCAAACATCAATGCTCATTGTGTTCCTAATCCTTTCGGGAGAAATCGGAAGAAATACCGAAATGAGCATCCTCTTTATCGGAACATCACTTGGACTGCTACAAAAATCTATTGAAAGTGATCAGCACGATCTCGTGATATCTTCAAGCGACGAAAACGAATAAACGAATCCCATCGAGGCGCATAATTATCGTCGTTTCCTCCATGGAATGTCGAGAAATAGAATTTGTCTATTTTCTGATCACGCCCATTTCTAAAGAGCATTGAATCTTCTTTCACGACCAGGCTATCATCAAACCACGTTTGAATATAGCCGTTTCTAGAATAATTATTTAGAGAATCAACATCATTCAGCCCAACATGCATTACAATTTTATGCCACTGGCCTCTGGTGATTTTCTTCTGATCAAACTTACCATTTAAATCCCACTTGATGTTATCTGCATATTTCCCTTTCTGGGGGGCCGAATAAACGTATTGCGTCAAGAAGCCGTCCTTCTTCCACATAATACGATTGCTCCAGCCATCGGCTTCTTTCGGCGTATTGCCACCGGTATAGCATTTTCCACCACAAAATCCAGGCAGTTTTCCACCACTTCTAAAATCAAAATTCTTTTCGAAATAAACTTCGTACGAGCACCACAATTCTTCGGCACTATCCTTTTCAAGCGGAATCGTAAACTGCAACGCACAACCATTTTTTCTAGATGTGCCAAAACAACCTTTAGGGTACTTCAATCGAAGATAAGTGCCACTTGAATCAGGCACTAATTCTGCCATTGAAGAATTCTCGATACTTGCAACAATGCCACCCACAACATCTGCAGGAATGGACAAATTTGAAAAAAAGAATTGCAAGAAAAGAGCTAGATAGAGCATAGCATTTCCCTCCACATCGGCAAAACGTTTTCTATGTCAAACCGACTAGATAACTCCAAGCAATTCAAAGCAACGTTCGCTCTCATGTTATCATCTTTCATTAAATCTAACATCTTTTGAGCATACATCTTTAAATTTCCATAAGGAATCAAGAAGCCATTTTCTCCATCGAATATAATATCCTTGATAGATGCATAGCTATCAAACGCCAAAGGAACAACTCCAAATTGCTGAGATTCCGTAAGAGTCAACCCCCAGCCTTCAAACGACGATGTCATCATAGACATCGCAGCCGTTTCATAAAATGGTCGCGGATTTTGTTTCCCCATAAATTGGACATTCTTCAAATTCATTCTTGCAGCAAGCTTTTTATAGTCCTGCAAATTTTCGCCATCACCGATAATTTTCAATGTCCAAGTTTCTGCAATCTTGCTTTTCTCCACTTCTCGCCATATTTTCAAAGCTAGAGAAATTCTTTTTTGAGGCTCCTTCATTCTCGAAACAATCAGCACTTCATTCTTTTTCTGAGCTATAATCGATTTGTCATTTCGCACGTCAAATGACAATATATTCGGGATAGCAGTTATCTTATCCGAAGATACATGAAGATTTTTCTGGAAGAAGGGGGCAAACGAATTCGAAAGCAATAAAATTTTAGACACCCTCGGGATTATCTTACCCCAACGAGCATGAAAGCGTTTCAATTCTTTCCAATAAAAAATAGGGAAAAAAGCCATCCTGACAAAGCGCTTTATTTCATCACTAACAGAACCGAACGTTTTCGTGGAAGCCACGCGCCAGGACTTGACGAATGTAGGCGGCGCAGTATGCCATGCGACAATGTACGGAATATTTTTCGCCTTGTTGCTCAGATATCGACTCACAACACAATCACAAGCAAGTTGCTGTACAACAACATCAATGGACTTGTCTAAAAAGAATCGTTCTACATCAACAGTTTTACCTTCAAACAAAGTTTCGGTTCCTGTATCCTGCAAATAGAACGATTGTATTCCATATTTCAAAAGCCCCCGCATAACAGAAACCGTTACGCGTTCTACGCCACCAGCCATCGCATCTAAAGGATTATTAAAAACAAACAGGACATTCATTTTAAAGTTCCTTAATTGCATTGAAATTTCTCAAGCAATTCTGCGTATCATTATACAAAAAGAACGACTTCATCCGTTCCATATACTGATCCGACATTCTGCAATCTTGGCTTAACATAGATTCCACATGCACGACGACATCATCCAAGGATTTTGCGACCGGGCCGAAAGCATCCTGATCCGGATCAAAATAGCCTTTTCCCTGGTGTCCGCTTTGATATGCTTCACGGTCAAACTGGTACAACAGAATAGGCTTTTGCATATATGCAAAATCAAACTGTACACTTGAATAATCCGTAATCATCATGTCACATTCAATCATCAACTTTTGTACATCATAATTCTCAAATGATGCAGCAATCACATTCTTTTCAGGAATTATGAACAAATGCAAGAATTTTTGCATTTCGAAGTGAGGATAGAAAATCAGTTCATAGCCATATTGGTCCAGCAAACTTAGCAAACGTTCACTATTCAATAGCGAATTAAACGATTTAAAATAATCCGTTTTTTCAAAATCTTCTGCCGTACATTTCGATAAATAATGTCTCCAGGTCGGCATCAGCAGTATTTTTTTTGTTTTTTGATGAGTCAACGGAAGAGCGTCATACCTAGCAAAACCTAAAGATTTCACACATTGTGCAGGATGACCAAATCTTTCAATGACAAATTGTTCTTCCCTTTTCGAGACCGTGACAAAGAGGTCAAACCGAACCTTATCTCGGTGCAACCAAGGTCCATCTGCTTGAGTCACGCCATGCTGAAGGAACACGTATTTTCCTTTTACAAATAACTTCTTCAAGAAAGAAACATGATCCATTCGCAAAAAGAGATTTCTTTCAGGCGCCCCACCAAATATATGCGCACTCACTTTTTTCTTTGCGACCAGATAGCATAAATAATGTTGCCAAGACCCATGATAAACAATTCGGCCAACATCCTGAACATTTTTTAAATCAGGCGAATCTTTTGTAATAATATAGACCGCATTAACATCAGGGCACTTCTTACAAACATAACGGAACAGATGCATTGCATTATCTCTAGCATCGTTTCCACGTTCTGCAAAGACCCATAAATCTTTATACTTCCTGTTTTTCCCAATAAAAACAAGAAGTATCTTGGCTATACAGCATTTAGCAAATATTCCTAACCACTTTATATATTTTCTCAAGCCGTTTTTTTTGACAAACGAAAGAAAGGTTTCTTTTTTCATATTAGGCATTGCTAGAAGTGATACAAAGAAATCCAAGACTTTTTATAATTTTTCCAAGACCGTTTCTCGATATAGTCAAAAGCATTCTGTTCCTTTATGCGAAGCTTACCATCAGCGAAATCTTCTTTCACTTGTTTAAACACGCTTATAAGGGAATCTTCATGCGACTGGGCAGAATCATAATCATACGAATACACAGCATCCGTAGATTTTAAAACATCGCGAATGCATCCAATTTCCGGGCATATCATTGTTTTGCCATAGGAAAAAGCCATCCACAACGTACCTGAATTCAAAGTGCATCGTTTATCATACGGAGCAACCAGCAAGAGCGATTGGGTCAAATAGGCTTCCATCTGGTCAACCGGAATAAAATTAAAGTCCAAAATGATATTTTCATTTCCCTGAGTAGCTTGTTCAATCTTATTCCTATACGATAAATCACGGCAAGATCCACAAACGAGCAGCACAAAATCACTTTGTCCAATATTTGACTGTTCAAATGCACGAACTAGAACATCAATATTCTTGTAGGGATCAATTTTTCCACAAAATAACACAATCTTCTTTGATTCTGCTATTCCATATTTTTCCCTAATATTCAAATCCGATTTAGGATAATTCTGTATATAATCCCCATGCGGAATACAGACAACTTTATTCCTGTATTTTTCTAAAGCAGGGATTTCATCAAACGTTGCATCACATAAAATATGAATACGGGTGCTCCATTTCAGCAACGATCTCATCATTATTCTAGAAAAAGACTTTCCTAGTTCCTGCCCATGGACTTCCTTGTTATGGATTGTCCAAATAATAGGCTTTCCTCGCAACCTAAAATAAATCAAGGTAGCAAAGCGAAAAATAAAGTTCATCCAAACTTTAATCCGGCTTTTGCCACGAATATTTTCTAACCAATTTAGATGGACAACATCATAAAAGAAAAGGCTACCCCATTTTCGTTTTATGGCTTCATTAACACCAACAACGGTGTATTCGTCGGAAATAACACTAGTTATATTCCCCAAATAACTATTCTGAGGAGTCTCTTTTTGCGGAAAAACTAGAATTCTAATCATCAACCAATAATAGACCGGATCTCATTTATCAATTGTTCTGAAGCAAAGACAGTTCCTTTTTACAGTCCAAGTAACTTCTTGTACGCGCTAATCAGCTTCGGTTTTTCGTAATCCCAACATAGTTCGTTTTGCACACGCTTGCGACCAAAGGCGCCCATTTCCGCCGCCTTTTCAGGATTGTCCAAAAGCCATAGGATTTTTTCGGCAAAGTCATCTGTATCGGTATTCTTTGCATAGAGCGAAGCTTCCTGTGCAGAGAACTTACCTTCCTTGAGCGTAAACTGCACAATCGGCTTTCCGAACGCCATATATTCCATGATTTTGTTCATGGTGGACTTGTCATTCATTTCAGAAGGCAAATCCGGATTGACGCACACATCAGCCGTGTTCATCACATCGGCCAAGAATTCGTCACTCACGCGACCAGGGAATTCCACATAATCGGTAAGCGCCATCGTCTTGTTCAATTCGCGAAGTTCTTCCAAAGAAGGTCCCCCGCCCATAATGCAAAAGCGGATGTCCTTGCGGCCCTTCTTGTTCACGATGTAATCGACAGACTTGAGCAAAAGATCAATGCCTTCCTGCTTGCCCATCACGCCGATATAGCCAATCAGATACTTAAAGCCTTTCTTAACTTCCGGCTTGGCGGGGCCAATTTTCAACTTCGAGAGGTTTGGACCGCTGCGCACAATCGTCACATCCTCTTCGCGTTTTTTGCCACGGCGCATCGCAATTTCCTTATACGATTCATTCGTGACAATGGCATGCTTTGCAAAAAAGTACGTAAGGCGTTCCACCAGAATCATCGCGCGGTAGCCCAAGCCTTTCTTGCCAAATTTTGCAATCCAGAGTTCCGGATTAATATCGTGGTGGTCAAAAAGGAACCTGCAACGCGTAAATGTAAAGAACAAGAACGCCGCTATAAAAATCAAGTCAGGCGGATTGCAAGCATGAATCACATCCTGTACGCCCTGCTTTCTAAACACCTTGAACAAGAGACGAGTCTCATGATAAAGTGCACAGAAATATTCCTTGAAATAATCAAGCGAACGCTTTGCTTCTGGCAACGGATGGCGATAAATTTTGATACCATCAAGTTCCTCATATTCCTGAGGATACTTCTTTGTCTTCGGGCAAATTACGGTTACTTCGGCACCTGCTTCATGCAAAGATGTCGCTTCCTGCCAAACACGGCGGTCAAAAGGGACCGGGAGATTTTCAACGACAATGCAAACTTTCTTTCCCGAAAGTTCCTTCAAAGACTGTTCCATAGAATTTACCAGCAAAAACCTTCGTAATTAGAAAGCGTTTCTACAGACGGATCCTTCAAGCGAACGAGATCCAAGAAATGAACTTCAGGTTTCTTACGAATCAGTTCCGAGATCTCAGGATTTCGAACGGTAATAATGACAAGTGAATTATTTTTCACAACATCTTCAACTTCATTCACAAGAAGCGGAAGCAGGTGCGGAATACGCTTATTCAATTCACGCAGGTTTGTTTCTTTTTCGCGAGCGATATTCAAATAGCGGTCATAGATGCTCAACGAGCAACCCTTGCCCAAGACGCCTTCGGCCAAACGAATTGCGGCCGAATTACGCAAGTCATCCGTTCCCGCCTTAAAAGTAAGCCCAACAATGCCCACAGAACGCACGCCTATTTCTTGCACGCGGTCTAGCACTCGGCGAATGTGCATGTTATTGCTGTTTTCAATCGACGAAAGAACAGGAACTTCGACCTGATGAGATTCGGCCAAGAAATTCAAACCACGCAAATCCTTAGGAAGGCAAGAGCCGCCGTAAGCGAATCCCGGTTTAAAGTAATACGGCGAAATGTTCAGCTGGGTATCCTTGCAGAACAAGTTCATAACACTATGGCTATCGATATCGAGCTTTTTACAAATTGCGCCTATTTCGTTTCCAAATGTAACCTTCAAGGCATGGTATGAATTATTGACAAACTTGATAATTTCGGCAACTTTCGGCTCGACTTCTACAATTTCACTACCCAAAGGAGCGTAAAGATTTCTAAGAGCATCAAGGGCTCGACGACATTCGCACCCAATAACAGTCAACGGAGGATTCAAATAATCGGCAACAGCCATACCCTCACGGAGAAACTCTGGATTCGAGGCCACAGCAAAATTGATTCCTTCACGTTTTCCCGAAACCTTTTCAATCAATTCCGCAGCAGCAGCATTCGTTCCAGGAGGCACGGTACTACGAATAACGACGATATGGAATGTCGACTTAGAACGAATAGCTTCGGCAATCGAACGCACAGCAGACATCAAATATGTTGTATCAAGGCGTCCGTCTGGAGCATTAGGTGTACCGACACAAAGGAACGATACATCCGTTTTTGCAACCGCCTCAACAGCTGAAGATGTAGCCGAAATAAGTCCGGCCTTATAGCCATCCTGCAAAACTTCATCAATATCCCTTTCGACAATTGTCGGAAGTCCGGCAGCAATTCGATTTACCTTATTAACATCGACATCGCAGCCAATCATTCGATGACCTAGCTTTGCAAGGCAGGCGATTCCAACACAACCGACATACCCTAATCCAAATACACTAATAGAAGCCATAATATTTATCTCTTAGTAAAATTTTTACTCCGCTTTGCCCTTACCGATGCTAGTCACTTCAAAGCCGATCTTCCTGAGGGCGTCCGCATCCAAGATGTTGCGACCATCAAATACAAAGGCAGGTTTCGCCATCGAGCTGTAAATGCGTTTCCAGTCAAGTTCAGCAAAGCATTTCCATTCTGTGCAAACGACAACGGCGTGAGCACCTTCGGCGGCCTTGTACGGGTTTTCTTCAAATGAAACCTGGTCAATCACATCCTTAAGGTCGCGCTTGGCATCCGGGATAGCCTTCGGATCAGTCACGACAGGCAGTGCGTGTTCGGCAAGCAAGTCGCGAACCACGAGGTTCGCCGGGCTTTCACGGGTATCGCCCGTATTGGCCTTGAACGCAAAACCGAACACGGCAATTTTCTTGCTGGCGATAGTATTGAACATTGTTTCGAGCATGCGGTCCACCACGCGGTGAGTCTGCCACTCGTTAATTTTCACGACGCTTTCCCAATAGGCAGCCACTTCCGGTAGTCCGTAATAACCGCAAAGGTAAACGAGATTCAAAATGTCCTTCTTGAAGCAGCTACCACCAAAACCGATAGAAGCCTTGAGGAACTTAGGACCGATACGGCGGTCCTTACCCATTACATAAGCGACTTCGTCGACATCTGCACCGGTGCGTTCACAGAGAGCGCTAATCGAGTTGATGGAACTGATGCGCTGTGCGAGGAATGCATTTGCAGTAAGCTTCGTCAGTTCGGAGCTCCAGAGGTTCGTCGTAAGTATGCGATCGCGCGGCACCCAGTGAGCATAAACATCAACGAGCTTCTGGCAGGCAGCAAGGCCCGATTCCGTCTGATGAGAGCCAATGAGCACTCGATCGGGCTCAAACAAGTCATTAATGGCGGTACCTTCTGCAAGGAATTCCGGATTCGAGAGCACTTCAAAGTGAAGGCCCTTATCGTTTGAATTCAAGATGCGTTCCATGGCCGCAGCGGTGCGGACCGGGAGCGTCGACTTTTCGACGATGATCTTTCCTTCGTCAGCAATTTCCAAAATGTTTCGGGCAGTCTTTTCCCAATACTGGAGGTCAGAAGCCTTACCAGCGCCATGTCCAAACGTTTTCGTCGGGGTATTCACCGACACAAAGATAATGTCCGCTTCCTTGATGGCTGCAGGAATATCCGTGCTGAAGAACAGATTACGGCCACGAGCGCGCTTTACAACATCATCCAAGCCGGGTTCAAAAATCGGGAGATTTTCGCTATTCCAAGCGTCAATGCGAGATTGGTTGATATCAACTACGGTAACCTTAACATCGGGGCACTTGTCAGCGATAACAGTCATGGTAGGCCCACCGACGTAGCCTGCACCAATGCAAACAATTTTAGTTTCGAAACTCATGATGTTATAAAATAGCAATTACACCACGAATCATTATCACCCATAGGCAAAATAAAGGCTTTTTATAAGCCATTATTAAGGGTCCAACGGTAATACAGATAAACTAAGCAATCTTTTTTTTTCTCGGCCTGCGAACAATAAAAAGACAGGCACCGATGAGCACTAAGCCGACCGAAATAACCTTCCCTATCGGGAACGCTTCATAAAAAACAAGAGCCCCCGCTAATGTCGGAACCGCAGCACCGACTGCCGCACTGAACGGGATAATAAATAGGGCTCGTCCACGCGAAAAAGACACTTGCGAGTACAAAAAAGCAATGCCATAAGTAGCGACATAGCCAAGCGTCCTAAAATCCATAAGCAAGTTCGCCACCGAAGAAAACTCGATGTGGTCGAGGTCAAAATCCATGGCAAGGCTTTTGTAAAACGCAGCCGAAAGTCCAAAACCAACGCCCATAATGAGCGAGTCCACCACTTCGCGATCTTTTACCCAAAGGTGCGCAATTAACGTTGCAAAACAAAGCCCACCTGCATACGCCCAAAGGCTCCCGATATTCTGCACAGCAGTCGATTCGCCAAGATTTTCGACAGAATAAAGAAGGCCAGCCACAACAAAGCAAATCGCCACGACAATACGCTTGGTCAAGACTTCTTTCAAAATGCAGAAACCCATGAGTGCCGTCAGCACCGGATTCAAGACCATCATCGGTTGCACCTGGCTCAAATCATATTGGGCCATGGCAATGTAATAACCTAGCGTTGCAAGCCCAGAGCATGCAATGCCAAGCCACCAAAATTTATTCGTGATAACGCCCTTGAAAAATTCCCAGGGTCTAGAAGTACCGCCCGTGCGTTTGCCTACAGTAGATACTCCCGATTTTTCAAGAATGTTTCCACAGGCAAAAAGGAACGCCGGACCGATGGTTAAAAGAAGAAAAAGCATAACAATTGGCAGAACTTATCGAGTTACTAGATACTACTTATCTCGATATATTTCCTGATAAATCCAGTAATTTCCCATGACGCGTTTGACATAGTCGCGGGTTTCCCAGTAGCTGATTTCTTCGACGCGCAAATCCCACGGAAGACCTTCGCTTTCGGACTGCCAACGCTTCGTCGGTTTCGGGCCTGCATTATAGTTGCAGAGCACGTACATGTAGTCGTTCTTGTATTCATCCTTGAGATCCACCAAGTAACGGATTCCCAAGCGAATATTCATATAGGCATTGTAAAGGCGCTTCGGATTGAAGTTCGAAATTTCTTCCTTGTCCGCAAGCATTTTTCCCGTCGCAGGCATAATCTGCAAAAGGCCGCAAGCGCCCGCTGGCGATGTAATCTGGAAATCGAAAATGGATTCCTGACGCATCACGCTATACACAAAGAACGGATCAATATTGCTCCCCGAATGGTAAACGACCGGATCGGCGTACGGCACCGGGAAGAGATAATGCAACACGTCAATCGGCGGAGCCATCAACAAACGTCTATCAATTTTCGCCTGGAACTGACGTGCAAGCCTGTACCCGGCAGCAGTTTCGCCCATTTCATAGAACAGCTTACCGTATTCGTAAAGGAAATCAAGACGCTTAAAGTTTTTCTTCTTGACTTCTTCATACAGCCTGAAAGCTTCTTCTTCAAAACCATAGAGGAACAATTTCTTGATTTTTTCAAAGCGTTCCTTGCTATACGAGGCATCGGGCTTTCCGAGTTTATTCACCGAACGAATCCAATCAATCGTAGCCGCATGGGACATCGGCACGCCATGAGCATAAGGAATCTGGTCTGCCGGCATCAAGCGATTTTCCAAAAGCTTGGTGCGGCTGCGATGTGCGTAGTACGAAAGTGGGAAGTCCTTGATACAATCAAGATAGGCTGCACGGGCAAGCGAATCCTCGCCCATTTTCATGTACGAATCGCCAAGGAACATTCTCGAAGCGCTACCACTCCACAAGAACGGATCTTTCGTTGCATCACGGAAATATGCAACAGCTTCAACCCACATGCCACGCTTAAAGTAGCAATAGCCTATGCGGAATCTCGCCCATTGGCGTTTTAAGTTGCTTTTAAAACGTTTGTGAATGAGTTTCTTGTAGCACTCAATCGCCTTGTCGTACATCAGCTTCTGTTCAAATTCAAAGCCGCGCAACCAAAGATTATTGGCATTTTCGTTGCTATACTGACTCACGTCCTGCAAAAGCGAATCGTACGTGTGGATTTCTTCGTCAAAGAGACCTGCAGCTTCCTTGCGGTAAAGCTTGAGAATCGCCTGGATCCAGGACGGACGGGCTTCTACATTTTCAATCAAGTTGCGATACTGTTCAATGGCATCTTCACTGCGGTTCAACGCGCGCAATGCCCCAGCGCGTTTTTCCCACAGCATAATACGCGTGTTCAAATCTAGCGTGCTCTTCTTCAAGCGCGCATAGGCCGGGTCATCAAGCACCACCACCGAAGCCGGATTTTTCTGAGCCTGCTGAGCATCCAGAATCTGGATAGAATCTAGCAACTCCAGGCAATTTTTCATTTCGTCCTTGTTGCATGCCATCTTTGCATAAGCGACTTTTTCAGCAAGCGTTTCGGGCGTGCCAAGCACTTCTCTCAAGCGACGGATTGAAGCGTACGCAGAATCCTTGTACGATGTACGGCTCGTCAACAGCTTCATGTAAAGGCGCTTTGCCTGCTTCAACTGGTAAGAATCTTCTAAATAGCGTGCGTAACGATACTTTAAGGGATCGACATCATCGCCATCCGGATTTCCATTAAGGAATGCCATCAGCGAATCTGCACGGGCTACATCATTCAGCGAAAAATCAGCCATCGAGGCTTCGATTCTCAAGCGGTCCGCCGATTCGCGCCAAGCCCTGTCATTTTCCAGGCTCTTTTCGAGGCGCAGCGTTTCGCGCATCTTGGCGTACTGTTCCTGTTTAAAGTTCGCCTTAGCCATACGGAGCACAACACTACCAAGCAATTCCGGTTCGCGTTTGCGCAAAGAATTGTAGGCAGCATAAGCGCTATCCCACTGGCCACTGTAATAGTAGTAGGCTGCACGGGCAAAATCACGATGGTTCTGCGAAACAGAAATATCATTCATTGTTTTCTTTGCCCGAGCCGCACGGATAACAGCATCTTGGAACTGATCCGGAGCCACCATTTCCTGATCCGAAAACGGAGACTTATACAAAGAATATGCCGATCCATCCACCTGAGCATACAAGGCGGCTGTACATGCAAACAACAACGAATAAAATAATTTCATTTACAAACCAACTGTTTTTATTTTTCTACCTGTCCCACAAATCCTGATATACCTAGTTCCATAATGGTCTGTGCATACTTTTTATGCAAAAACTCATTTACACTCTCGGCATCGTCCATTTGCAAAACAGTTAACGCAGCTTCACGAACATCTTCAAAGTTGATAGAACGGATAATTTTCTTCGTGGTCATCACGCTCCACGGAGTCATCGAAAGTTCATCAACACCAAGGCCAACCAGCAACAAAACGCTCATCGGATCCGTACACATTTCACCGCAAACAGCCACCGGGATTCCTTCACGGTGTGCAGCCACCACAGTCTGATAAATCATGCTGAGCACAGAGGGGTGGTGCGGCTGGAACATATCTGTAATAAGTTCGTTCGTACGGTCTACGGCAAGCGTAAATTGGATCAAGTCATTTGTACCCAAGCTAAAGAAATCGACTTCCTTAGCAAGTTTATCCACAATCATTACGGCAGCGGGAACTTCGATCATTGAGCCGATTTTCACAACGGGCAACTTATGACCTTCGTCTTCCAGCTGTTTGCGGGCTTTCGCAATGCAAGCCTTTGCACGGCGCAATTCCGTCATGCTCGATATCATCGGAAGCAAGATGCGCAAATTGCCTTTTGTATTTGCAAGCAGCAGAGCACGCAACTGCGTAATGAAAATATCTTCGCGATCAAGGCATACGCGGATGGAACGCCAACCCATAAACGGGTTAGATTCATTTACTGCCGAAACACCCGACACCAGTTTATCGCCACCCGCATCAAGCGTACGGATGACAACCGGGAACGGAGCCATCTTCTCGAGAATATGTCTATATGCGCTTTCCTGTTCTGCTTCAGTCGGAGTATCTTTCCTGAAGAACAAGAATTCCGAACGGTAAAGACCAATACCCGTTGCGCCAAAGTCCGTTACTTTGTCCGCTTCTGTAGGAATTTCGATATTTGCATGAAGCACAATGTACTTGCCATCGCGAGTCATCGGCTCCAACTGACGCATCGTGAAAAGTTCACGGCGCTGGCGTTCGAACATTTCCTGGCGTTCATGGAATTTGCGGATATCGTCTTCGTTCGGATTAATGATAACCTTACCATCAGCACCATCGACGATAATTGTATCGCCGCTTTTAACGAGGGCCGCAACATTTCTAAGACCGGACACAGCAGGAATCTGCAACGCTCTCGACAAAATGGCGACATGGCTTGTACGGCCACCAGTATCCATCACGATTGCGTTCACCTGGCCCGGTTTGAGCGTCATCAAGAAACTTGGAACAAACTCATGAGCAACAAGGACAATGCCTTCTTCGTCAGACACGTCCTCCAATACCGGTCCGGAGTCATCCATTGCCGACATCAAGCGGTTGTACAGGTCCCTAAGGTCCGCCGCCTTGTCGCGCATGGCCGGAGAATCTATTTTCTCGAACTTTTCGATGTATGCGTTAAATACGACATGCACCGCCCACTTTGCATTTTTGTGTTTCTTCTTGATCTTGTCGAGAACTCCATTCACGAGTCCCGGATCTTGCAAGATCATCAAGTGGGTAGCAAAAATCAGGCTGTCCTTGACACCAGCTCTGGTTTCTGAAATTTCTTTAATCTGAGCAATTTCCTTGGAGGTCTTGCTAATGGCCTTCAAGAACATCTGTTCTTCTGCAGCAAGGCGGCTCTCGGGGAGCGTCTCATCGACCACAGAAAATTCGCGATTTGCAACAGGGAACACCGTCCCCATGGCAAAGCCCGGAGACGACGGCACGCCGACAAGTTCAGTTCTCGGAGACTTCCGGGAAGAACCTTCAGCGGGCTTCGCCACAAAATCAGCAGGGTTCTTCGTTGAAGTGGTCATCAAAAAGCTTTTCCAACTGCTGAACGACTAGCTCTTCGTCCTCGCCATCGATTTCGAACTTGACTTCGGAACCGGCAGGGATAGCAAGCATCATCACGTTAAGGATGCTCTTCGCGTTGGCCTTCGATCCATCAAATACAATGGACACATCGCTTTTGGCCTGGCCCGTGATATCAACTATCATACCGGCCGGTCGAGCGTGAATACCCAATTTGTTGGAAACAGTAAATAACTTTGTAATCATCAATTCCTCAGAAGAAATCCACATTAATATCAAGGCCATCCTGCAGGATGATCTTGAACAGGCTGTCAGCGGAGTGTACCGTTTTGACAAGATCGTCATGAAGCTGTCTATCGTTCAGCAATATACCGACGGTATTGTCTTTTGAATCCATCTTGGCTTGCACCTTGGCAATCAGCCCATCCAAATGCTTTGTCACGCCTTCCAGTTCCGAAATCAACTGGTTCGCGTTACCCATAACCTTATCCGTTCCAGCAAAGAGACCGTTAATCGGTTCCTTCACGCCATCCACCAATTCATTCACCTTGACCGTCACCTTGTTGAGGTTTGCAAGGCTCTTCTTGAGCTGCGGATCGGTCGTCACGACAAGCGACATCAGGCGATCTTCAAGATTTTCTGCTTTCACAAGGAGTGTCTTGAAACGGTCCTGAAAATCCGGATTTGCAATTGTTCCATTCAAAGCAGTCTTCACCGCTTCCAGGAGCACCTTTGTAGAATCGCAAACTTCACCAGCAAGGCCAAGTGCTTCGGCAATACCCGCATCAAACTGTCCCGTAATCGTATCGCCCGGCACAAAATATTCTTCGGAATCCCCGAGAATCATGCCAATCTGGCGTTCGCCCATGATTCCGATATTCTGCACTCGGATTTCGGAATCCTTCGGAATCTTCACATTAGACTTAAGCCTGACCGTCACAACAACGCGATGGCCAGAAAGTTCAATCGATTCCACTCGGCCAAGCTTTACACCGTTAATCTTAACCGGGTCATCCAAAACTAGCGTACTCACCTGCGTAAAGCGCAAATGGTACACATCAAAAGTCTCACGCAGATCCTTCTCGTTCAAGAAAATCATGCCAAATATCAAAATGAAAATGGCTAAAAGAACGACAAGGCCAACAGAAAAATATAAAGCAGTATTCTTTTTCATTCTAAAAACAATCTAGCATATTTTACGATTGGCATTGGAGGCGTAATAAAAAATATGGGGATTATCCCTCCACCCTCACGATGGGGCTATTTGTTTCAATTCCGTTTACATGACGGTCAAGCCAATCAAGCAAAAGAGCATCTCTTTCGGCCTGAGGGAGCGCAAATTTTTCGCGGCCTTCTTTCTGCATGAACACATCAAGATACGTCATCAAGACACCACCGGCAACAGACACGTTCATGGATTCTGTAATGCCATACTGCGGGAGCTTAAATTCGTAATCGGCATGGGCAAGTGTATCCGGGTGGTTTCCGTGAAATTCACTACCCAAGTAGAATGCCATCGGCTGGCTCAAATCGAGGTCGAGCACAGAGTTCGTCGTGTTCGTGCTGGCGACCGCAATCTTGTAACCTTTTGCACGAAGCTTTTCCATGCAAAGCATACGCTTCTTGTACAGATAAAGGCTCATCCACTTATAAGAACCCTTGAGGATAGACTTGTTCACACTGTAGGCATTGTCTTCTTCGATGATGTGCACATCCTGAAGTCCAAAAACTTCTGCCGTACGGATAACAGCCGATATGTTGTGCGGATCGAACAGGTCTTCGAGCACCATGCAAAAATGACGAGTGCGACGATTAACAACGGATGTCAAGAGTTCACGGCGACGTTCCGTAACACGTGCAAGCAAAGTTTCCAAGTCCTTAGGTTCACTCATTTTTAATCCTTTTTTATAGAAATTTTTTCTGTGGGTTCCGTTGGTTCTGCAGGCTTAGCAGGCGTTGCCTTCGGCTTGCTAAGTTCCATCATAGAACGTTCAAGACGGAGAGCATCCCCGAGTTTCCAGGAGCCGCCAGAGACCACTTTATCAAATTCTGTTATATGGCGCTGATTTTCGGGCGTCCGCATTTTAGCATTTGTCGTAAGCGGGCGACGATTTCCGCCGTAATACATTGACGATGCTTTTTTGATATCGTTCACGACATCGTCAATCTTCGAATTCACGACACTTTTGAAAACGCGCAATTGCATAATCGAATTCAAGACGGAATTTGCAGGGAATACAAAAGCGGTAAGCTTGTACTTGAGTTTCCGAGGAGCGACCAAGTCCATATCCAAGAACGCCACTGCGGTTCCCTTGAGAGACCACTTTAGAATTTGTGCGTAACCATAGCCAAAGAACATGTTACGCAACATGGGTTTTGTACCTGCACTATCTTGCAAGGCCCAATAAAAATCACCCGAAAGTCCATGGCCATTACCGCCCGAGAAATAGCGACGGTCATGGCTATTGTATTCAAGAGTGTATTCCGATTCTAGATAAGCGTTAATCAAGTCCGCTGTAAACGGCATATTATCGAACAAGAACGTGATTTCGTTGACTTCGAGCGGGAGAGTTCCTTCGCTAGAATAAATAGCCCTGTACTGGCGGCCTAGACGTAAAAAAACATCAGCCACCATAGGCTTATAAATATCCACCGAGAAACCACGTTTTACAATTTCCTTATAGGGGCCGCAGAATTCCTCGTCATAATTAAGTTTAGGCCACGGCTTCATATCGTTCTCGGTACAAGCCTCGTACCTAATATCAAGGCACTTGAACATGCCCGCACAAAAAGAACGTACATCTTCGTCCTTGTTGTGCACTTTCTTCAAAATTGTTTTGCGTGAGACTTCCGATGCCGGGATAATCTTGGCGGCATAAGACAGAGAAGAGCCCAGCGCCAGTACAACACCAATGCATACGCTCAAAAACGAAAAATGCAAACTCTTACCCTGCATAGACACCTCGCTTTTAAAGATTAACGGAACTCAAGACTATCCAAAGGAATCACCGTAAATGGCTTCAGCGATTCGAACATGGAGACAGGACCGACAATCGAAATCGTCATCTTGTCCTTACCAAAATACTTAGCTATCATCGCCTTGACCTGTTCCGCAGTCACAGCCGTGATTTCCTTCACATAATCTAAATAATGATCATCCGATTTGCCAAGAAGTTCACCCTTTGCAAAAATGGATGCTGTCGAAGACGGTGTGTCAAAAAGGCTCGGCAAACTTTCGACCAAAGACTTCTTGGCCTGTTCCAGTTCTTCTGCCGTGGGGCCATCTTTCGCAAGCTTTTCAACCTCTTCGAAAATGAGCTTCAGCGCAAAATCAATCGTTTCCACTTTCGTCTGAAGAGCAATAGTTGTCATCGCCGTGTCGCGGTAATCGTTACCGACCGTACTGTAGACGCTGTAAGCAAGTCCTTCATCGCTACGGACTCGATTCATGAGTCTAGAACTAAAGCTGCCACCGCCCAAAATAAAGCTAGCCACGGCAGTCGGATAGTAATCCGGATGCGGGCGCTGAACGAACGGCTGGTTCATGGTGATGTTAGCCTGCGTAATATCCTTGTCGACCACATACACACCGGGCTTGCGTGCAAAGGTAAGCGGTGTCGGCTTTGGCTTTTCGGTCTTCGCAGGTTCTACTTTCCAGTCCGCAAAGAACTTCTTGAGAGCCACAACAGCAGAATCCTTGTCCACGTCGCCAGCAAGAGCAAAGACGATGCGTTTAGAGGAGAACACTCCCTTAGCAAGGCGCTTTACATCGGCTGCAGTCACAGCCTTGTATTCGTTGGCGTTTGCATCCCAAAGGCGCGGATTCGGGGCGTAATTGACCTTGGACTTGAGTGCAGCAAGCACCTTCGCCGGAGTTTCGTAACGGCGTTCGTAAGACGTGACAAAGTTTGCCTTTACAATTTCTAGCTGAGTCTTGTCGAACGCAGGCGCCGTAAGCACTTTCTTCGAAAGTTCGAGCATCGACGGGAAATCTTTAGAAAGGCAGTTAATGTCAAAAGCGGAAAGGTAAGTTCCGACGCTTGTAGAAATCGAGGCACTCACAAATTCAAGAGAGTCTTCAAGGGCATGTGGAGTAATTCCACCACCCGAACCACGACGGATCATGGAACCGACCATTTCAAAGGCGGCCTTGTCTTTGAGGACCTGCGGCAAATTATTTTCTTCAAAATAAACCGTAAAGTCTACGAGCGGAAGCGTCTTGTCGCTTACAATATAGCCCGTGATACCATCAGCAATTTCCACACGGAAATCCTTCGGATACGGAGCTACATATTTGTATTCAGGAAATTCAATCTTGCTATAATGTTCGGGCAAGCCTGCCCAAGAACTCGACACATTCGCAGAATCCTGAGCAGCCGCGGCATACACATCCACCGTATTACGGGAATTCGAGCCATTTTTCGGCATCAGGGAACATGCGGTCAAAACAGCCAAAGAGGCCAAAAACGCAGTAGAAACTAAATATTTCGTATTCATCAACTAGAAAATAGCAAACTAAAGCGGAACATTCCAAAATAGACCAATCATTTTGAGGATTATTGCTCCCCATTCCGCAAATAGACATATATTAATACTTGAGCCTTCCTAGTGGCCACAACACGCGTAGTAAGCCAACCTCCGGCTTCCGCACAGTTCTCCAGTCGAGACACAAGCCCCACCAGGAAGGCTTCTTCAATCCCTCCTATGAAAAAGACCCGACGCATGCGCGCCGGGCCTTTTTTCAAACCAACAACTAACTGAACCTTCCGTTCAGCTGCTTGCGGCGACGGCCACGTTCCGAAACAATAGCTTCAATCAAGAACAGCAAAGCGGCAAGTCCGAGGAATATCTGGTAGCGGTCCTGGTAATTTTCCATGCGGTCGCTGCTCTGATCCTTCTTTTCGAGCGTCGAGATTTCAGTCAAGACCTTTTGCAACTGGAACTCGCCCGGACTAGCATAGAAGTAAAGCGCTCCGGTCACATTTGCAATTTCTTGGAGAGTTCCTTCTTCAAGGCGGGTCGTCACGATATTACCCTGCATGTCCTTCTTGTAAACGCTTCCGCCGTTTTTGTCCTTGAGCGGTATAGGAACACCTTCGCGGGAACCGATACCAATCGTATAAATCTTGATGCCCATTTCGGCAGCTTCCTTCGCGGCATTGACTGCGGCAGCCTCAAGTTCTTCGCCATCGCTCATGAGAATCATGATCGAATGTTGGCTTGCCCCACCGGAGTTTTTGAACAAAGTCATACCCTTACGAATAGCCTTTTCCAAGTTCGTACCCGGCATGAGCCAGCCCGGATTGAGTTCACGGAGCACCATCTGCACCGTACCGTAATCCAGTGTCAAAGGAACCATGACCTGAGCTTCACCACTGAATGCCACCAAGCCCACACGGTCACCCGAGAGCGATTCGAGGAAGGACGAAATTTCGTGACGGCTACGAACCAAGCGGTTCGGCTTTACGTCTTCGGCAAGCATCGAAAGCGAAACGTCCTGCACGAGCACAAGATCTTGCCCACGGCGTTCCACATGTTCCATCTTGCGCCCCCACTGCGGACGGGCAAGCGCCACAAACAAAAATGCAATAGCCAGGAGCAAAAGCAGCATTTTGGTCAGGCGGCGCCACGGAGAAACGCTCGTAGAAAGTTTCGAAAGCATCGAAAGCGATACAAAACGTGCTGCAAGTTTTTTACGACGATGATATGCATACACAAAGAGAAGCGCAAAGAGAGGCAGAGTAAAAAGGCCCCACAAAAAATTCGGTTCTGCAAATCTCATTATCTACTCCGATAAAATTGCATCATTTCAAATAGGCAAGAAGAATATACAAAATTCGAAGTTACTAGACACTAGTCAACAGTTACTAGTTCGTGTTTTAGAAAGTGGTTAGGAATGAAAAATTAAAAGTTAAAAACGAATAATGGGAAATTAATCTTTCGTTCTTCATTTTTCATTCTTCATTTTATTATCCTGTTTACAAACCACTGCCTACTTCCTACTGTATGCATTTCTTTTCATACAAAAACCTTTCAATTATTTATATTTCCTCTAAGGTTAAGGTTGCGAGATGTCATACGTAGGACTGATAGAAATAAATATCATCTGTATAGCAGTGCTAATTATTACGCTGCTACAGTTTAAAGACAGTATCCTTAGGCATCTAGAAGAGCGTATTCTCGGCTTTACCATCATCGATACTATCATCTACATCGTCTTGAGCACGGTGACCAAGATGCTTTATTCGGTCCATGCACAAAGCGACCTTTACTTGAGCAACCAAAAGATTTGCGTCATTTATGCAATCATGTACGCTTTGAGCCTGAGTTCCTCGTTACTCCTCGCCCAGCTATGGTTCTCGTTCATCTTCCTCCGAATCCGCAAAAGCGTCTATTCTTACAAGCACCTGTTCCCACTATTTTCGACCCCAAGCATCATCGGCATATTCATTTGCATCGGCATAAGCATTTATGGATTCACAAACGATTGCCACACGACATCACTCCAGTTCAGAAGGCTTTTGCCATTCCTTATCGGGCTGAATTTCCTCTACATTCTCGCGACCATGATTTTGGGCATCCAGCATGCCTTTTCGCAAAAGAATTCCACGAATAGAAAAGAAGCGTTCTATCTCTCGTTCATAGCCCTTGTCCCAAGTTGCTCCTGCATTATTCAATATTTCGTTCCAGACATTCCGCTCACCGACCCTATTTTTGCTTTAACCCTTTTGCATGTTTACGTCACGCTCCTCAAGTACAGAATTACTTCGGACCCGCTTACCAACGTAAACAACAAAATACGCTTGACCGAATACCTCCAGTTCATCACACAGCACCAGGATCCTAGCAAGCGACTGTTCTTGCTCGTCATGGAAGTGGACTACTTCAAGGATATCGTCCGCAATTTTGGTTATGAAATGTCCGACCGTGTGCTTGTAGATATTTCGTCATTCTTTAAACGCCAATGTAGAGGGCAAAACGCATTCCTGGCAAGAACTGGCGAAAGCCAATTTGCAATTGTGATGGAACGCGACGAAGTCTCTGAAATCGAAGCGTTCTGTCAAAAGCTTATCCGCGAATGTGACCGCGACAGCATGCAAGCAGACATGACAACGTGGAAGATTTCATTCAGCCTGCATTTTGCCGAAATTTCGAACATTTCGACAAGCAATATTTCCAAGATTTTCGCCGAAGCAAAGAAGAACTGCTACAAGCCCGAAACTCCAGCACCGAAGGAATAGTAAAACTTAACTGGATGGGGCAAGCCCCATGACGAGTGAAGCGTCAGATGCCGAATCACGGGATTCTCACGAATCTTGTATTTGCGAGGATGAGTTCGAGCAAAATGAGGAGAGCGCCAACCAACAGCCACGGGTAGAATTTTTCGGCATAGCGGGCATAGGCGATTGTCTCGATTTCAGTCTTTTCAAGTTCATCGATTTCAGAATAAATCTTTTCAAGTTCGGCCTTGTTTTCGGCACGGTAGAATCGTCCACCAGTCTTTGAAGCAATCGACTTGAGCACGTCTTCGTCAATGCCTTCTTCGGGCGTGATATCGCGTTCACCCCAAGAAATATCGCCAGTCCACGGGTTCTGCTGGAACGCAAGAATCTTGCCATTCTTTTTGCCGACGCCAACAGTGTAAACCTTCACGCCCAGGGACTTCGCCACTTCAGCAGCACGCACCGGCGGGACAACACTCGCATTGTCACGACCATCAGTCAAGAGAATCACAACGCGGGACTTGGCATCGGACATCTTGAGTCGAGCAAGAGCGTTCATCAAGCCATCGCCAATGGCGGTCCTGTTATTCACAAGCGTATCGCGGGCAAGATCATCGCTAGCCTTCAAGATTTCAAGCAGGGAACCGTAATCCATCGTAAGCGGGCACTGCGTAAACGAACGAGCACCAAATGCCGAAAGACCAATGCGATCGCTATGGCGTTTGCCAATGAATTCAGCAATCACATCCTGAGCATAGCCCAAACGACTGTACTTCCAAAAATCGCCGTTTTTCCAAAAACGTTCGGCATTCATCGTACCAAGTTTTGACTGTTCCGCATTCGTAAGCATGTCAAGCGTACTCATGGAACCGGAAACGTCAAGCGCAAGCATAATATCCACACCATCGGTCGAAGTGTATTCGACTTCCATCGCGTTCTGCGGACGCGCAAGAGCCACCACAAAGCAAACAAGGGCCGCCAATCGGAGCGCCGGTACAATATGCCTAAACTTCACGCGACGGCTCGGCACCGCCTTCTTTGCAAGCGCAAGCGCCGGGAACTTGATTGTACTCTTGCGGCGCTGCTGGCGATAAACATAAAGCGCAATCAACAGCGGTACGAACAACAACAGCCAAAAGGCCTCGGGATTTTGAAAATGAAGGGCTCCAATATCCATTTCAGCTCCAAAATAACGAAAAACGATAAATTACACGCAAGAATATACAATTTAGCGAATGCAGAAAACCGCATTTCAATAAAAAATAAATGTTAAAAGGCTTGAACTTAGTTACTAGTTAATAGTTAGTAGTTACTAGAGATTGCGATATAAACATTTCTAGTAACTAGTAACTCTTAACTTCAAACTCACAGAAGCATGAGTCCGTCAACGCCGAGCACGGTAAGGCACGAGACCACAGCAACGGTCACAAGGCCACCGCCAAGGAGCGAAGCAACCACCGCAGCAAGGAGAGCGCAGGCGCCCGTCAAACGGCTATCTGTCGCAAAGAAAATTGCAGGCATAGTCATTGCACTAAGCACCGTATAGGGCACATAAGCGAGGAACGAGCTCCAGAACACGCTTTTGAGTTTCTTGCGGAGCAAAATGAACGGCACGGCACGCAAGAACAGCGTCACGCCAGCCATGACCAGCAAATAAATCACGTAAGTCTGCATGTCGATATTCATTTGCCGGCTCCTTCATCTTCGTTATTGAGGTTTTTCATGGGGAACAATGCGGCCGCCACAAGGGAAGCCACCAAGGCGCAAATGATAATCGCAAAACCCACAGAAACGCAGCTGAGCGCAGGGACAAACTTGAAGGCACAGCTCAATGCCACAGCAATAGCCACGGCAAAGATTGTCGGCTTATGCACCTTCATCTGCGGAACGACAATAGCCACAAACATTCCATAAAGCGCAACGCCAAGAGCATTCGTCACAATTGCCGGGAGAATCTCGCCGCAAATAGCACCGACCGCCGTTCCCGAAGACCAGCCAATGTAAGGGAGCGTCATGAGTCCAAAGAAATAAATCGGAGTCACGCGTTGTTTTGACATAGCCACGGCAAAAATTTCATCGGTAATGCCCGTAGCCAAAAGCAAACGCTTTCCCGTTCCGAAATCAGAAGAAACTTTCTGCGACAAAGAAATAGCCATCAGCGAATAGCGGAGGTTGATGAAGAACGTCGCAAGAGCCATTTCGATAAACGTACCGGCGGCATCCGTCATGATCTGGAGCCCCGCAAATTGCCCTGCCGATGTCAAATTCGTCATGGAAATAAGCGTTACGAGCGGCCACGACAAGAAATTCGAGCCTGCAATACCGAACGAGAACGAAACTGCAAAATAGCCAAGCCCTATCGGAAGCCCGTCTTTTACACCATCTGAAAATTTCATGGACGCAAAGATAGTATTTTTAGGCGATTTGCGGCAATGATTTATGCAGATATTTAAATATATGCAATTTTAGTAGGTTGAAGGATAAAAAAAGCCCGCAGCGCTTAGCCGCGGGTCAAACATTCGCGAATGAAGAGCAATTAGTTTTCGCCGTTGCTCATTTCAATCGTTTCACGGTCCATCGTGTGCTGCAAGTATTCCTTGAAGTCACGGTCGATGTTCACACCGTCGAAGTCGATATCGTCGTTTTCCAACACGAACACGGCGCTCGGGTTATCGAGCCAGCCCACAATGTCCACGTCTTCCAACTTCATGGACTTGTCGCCAGCCTTCTGGGCAACGTATTCAATCTTGGACTTCGGAACCCAGCCCTGACCGCAGGCGCCCTTCACGAGGACTTCGGTATCGCCTTCTTTCAAGACGGTCATTTCGTCGTTAAAGCTAGCCGTGCAGACTACGGAGCCACCATCTTTTTCTTTGGTGAGTTCCACGTCGCCAATCTTAGACTTGACCTTCTTGGCTGCAAAGGAAGAGGCAACCAACAAAGCGAAGGCGACAAACATAATTTTTTTCATCATTTTCATAGCGAATCCTCAAAACAAGGGAAATATTCAACAATGCTATACGAATATACTTTTTATTTTGCCAATCCGTTGCATTTTCTTTTAAATTTTTACGCAATGAAGAAGATTTTTTCAATTACCGCCATTATCCTCGTTCTAATCGCTGTTTTTGCGTATTTCCACGTAAATCAACGGTTGAGCGCCGTTTCACTCAACGAAAATACCGTCATTTTGGAGATTCCAAAGGGCAGTTCCCCCACAAAAGTTTTACAAATTTTACAAGAAAAGAACGTCTGGGACGACGAACTTGCCTTCACTTTGTGGTGCAAAATGAACAAACCGTCCCTCAAAGCCGGCTGGTACGAAGTTCCCGCCCAACAGACGCTCGATGAACTCGGAGCCCTGTTCCAAAGTGGCAAAAGTGCTGTCCGCAAGGTGACCATCCCCGAAGGTCGAGCCTCCTGGGAAATCCCTGCCTACCTGCAAAAAAGTTTCCCGAACCTCGACACGGCTCGGTGGAACAAGCTCGTCCAAGACCCGAAGTTTGCCCAATCTCTTGGCATCGAAGGAAAATCGCTCGAAGGCTACCTCTTGCCGGACACCTACCCCTTCGCCATCGACTCCGACGAAGAGTCCATACTCAAGCAGATGGTCGCAGCAAACCTCAAGGTCCGCGACGAGATGAAGCAACGTAAAGGTTCCATGTGGGAAACGCTTGGCAACTGGCACCGCGTGTTGACACTCGCAAGCGTGGTCGAAGAAGAAACGGGCATCCCGGAAGAACGCCCGCTCATTGCCGGAGTATTCCACAACCGTCTCCGCATCGGTATGCCGCTTGGGGCAGACCCGACAGTGAGGTTCATTTTCAAGAACTTGACAGGCCCGATCTACAAGAGTCAGCTGAATAGCGATAACCCGTACAACACCCGCAAGTTCCCGGGGCTCATGCCCGGCCCGATTTCAAATCCGGGTCGCAAGGCCATCGAAGCAACGCTGTTCCCCGCCAAGACCGAAGCACTTTACTTTGTCGCAAAGGATGACGGTTCGCACACGCATTTCTTTAGCACGAACCTCGCCGACCACAACAAGTATAAAGATGTCGCCGCAAAGAATCGCGGCGAAAAGAAGTAAGCTTAGCCTCAAGAATTGACTGGATGGGGCAAGCCCCAACTCCTTGGCTCGGTCATGCCCATGCAAGCATGGTCGCGACACTAGCCTTTTGAGTTGTCTTCGCTGCGCTCAGGATGACGCAGTACATTAAAACAGATTGTAATCGCCGATACGGATAAAGTATCGGTAATTTTTTATACGCTTGATATCGGCAAAAGTCTCTGTATCCACAACGCGATTGAGCCCGGCATAAACCGTAAACGAACGGTATGCATAGCGAAGAGCGGGCTCTATTACAAATTTATTTGAATTGAGCATTGCCGTTGCCTTATCCTCAAAATCGTGGATATACGCAAACGAGAGCCAGGCGCCAAATCCTTGGCGGTGAACGCCTCCGTTCACGCGAAGCATCGCATACCCATGCGATGAGAGCTCTGGGTCGAGCCAGTCTCCTGACCATGGCGTTGCAGCAACATGCAGGCGATACCTATCTTCCATAGCAGTATTGTCAAAGTTCTTGGGGAACTTGAAATGTCCATCACGATAAGCATCAAAGCCCATCGCGGCACCAACCGTCACTGACGTGTATTTCGTCGGCGCATAAGAGAACCTTCCGTCAAAAGAATAAATCCCGTAAATCGGACTTCTCTGGTGGAATCCGTACCCAATTAAATTCAAGCCAATAGACGCATTTGCAGCATATCCCTTAGATGCAAACCATGGGTCATCCTCACCGTTCAACAAGGAATAATGGACACTTTGTGTCACCGGACTTGTCTCGTAATTACTGCTTGTATTTACAATTTCATCATCAAAAAAGTCAATTTCTGGCACAGCCTTGGGAGACAATTCAAATTCACGGCTACCAAACAAGAACTTGACCTCGACAGATTGCATTTTGTCGATTGCATACTTTGCCGACAAATAAAGGTCATTCCTCGTTTCGTATTTAAAGCGGTTTACACTGGGGACATTATCGTTTTCGAACGCTTTTAAAAAGCGAAGCTTCATCAAGTCGTAGCTAAAAGTAAACTTCCAATGACGATTTATCAGATTGGAAATATCAAGATGCGGACGGAATCCATAGGAAGACGTTCCGTAAAAACCGGCCAATGTCAAGGAAATTTCCATTTGGTTCACATAATTAAGCGTCAATTCGCCGTATGCATTTGCGCCAATCACATTCGAGCCAAAACCGCCTACAGCAACGTCTACCGTCGGATGCACGCCTACATCAATCAACAAACTGCCATCGGATTGCATATTGAACGAAATCGTATCGTACGGAGCCTTAGATGCAATCGAATAAGCAAAATTTGCAGGAGCTACAAACCCAGTATCTTTGGGATTCCAGTACGAAAGCACAGCCGAATGGTGTTCCGAAGAAAGACTGTCAAACACTGGATTGAATTCAAACCAAGCTTCGGATTTTTGCTTGTCGGAATATTCCCTACGGCCATCAACAATCGGAATAATTTCGCGCAAGGCATGTTCCACTGCCGAAAAACCCGCTTGAATCATGGATTTGCGGGATGTATCGCGAATAGAATGAGCCCTTATAAAAACACCTTGCACATCGCCCAATTTCGTCAAAACATCTTTTTTGAGCGTACGCAATTCAGCATTTCCCTCGAGTTCGTAACGTATGGGGTCCGAGATAACGATTAACGAAGCCTCTTGGGGATTTTTTGCCAAAGGTACAGTCTGGTACGGACAAAGTTCTCCCGACTTTTCATTACCCGCTAGCGGAAGCGAATTCACGATATCTGCATATAAAGGATTTTCAATAATGCTATCGCAAGTCAAGAGCGTAAAGGGGATACGATAAGTTCCACGCTGGCGGAAAAGAATTTCTTCAAACCGGAGGCGCGAAAGAGAGCGTTCAATAGACGCCGTATCTGGAACAAGCGCATGCATGCTGCGGTAAACATTCCCCGCCGTATCTGCATAAAACGAAAAACGTTCACGAAGCGACGGAAGCCCATCCACAGAAATCGGGAGTTTAAAGGCATCGTGTTCCGTCTTTGCATGTATCGAATTCACGCCCAATTGTTCGATGACATACGGATCCATCATCAAACGCTGGATATCATCAATCGACACGCCAAGCGACCACAAAGCACCCATCCAGGCGCCCCACGAAGTTGCCACAATAGAATCTACAGGAATCTTGTATTCTTCCAATGCGTACAAAGCGCCCAAATGGAACCAAGGAGAGCGTTCTCCACCACCAAGGTAAAGCACAGACTTTGTCTTCTTTGCCTGCAGCGAATCGGGTACTAATTGCATAGCGCTCAAGAGCGTTTCATCAGCGGAATGTGCCGCCTGTACCGGCGTCACATAAACGGAGGCTACAGTAGCCACCGACAAAAGAAGCGCTTTCTTAAGCCAACCTAGCGGGATTGGAAACATACCTACCTGCCTCTTCGGGAGTCACTAAGCCAGAGCGGACATATTCAGCAAGGCAATCATCCATCAACAGCATGCCTTCCGAAGCGGAAGCCTCCATGATGGAAGGCAACTTGAAATGGTCTCCACTGCGTATGAGGGATGATACATTTTGCGTATTAAAAAGAATTTCCCAAGCTGGCGGAACCACGGCACCTTCTTGTGCGGGAGGCAACAATCTCTGGACAACAACAGCCTTGAGTGCAGCGGCAAGCATCGTGCGGACCAGATCACGATTTTCCGAAGGAACTGCCGAGAGCAACGTATCGACAACACCGACCGCATTACCTGCAGTTACATTCATAACAACCAAGGCTCCCGCCTCAGCAGCACGCAAAATGGAGATTAACGCAGAACTGTCGAAATCGCCAAGCCAGAAAAGGTCCGTTCCGCTACGAAGTCCCTGCTCCAACTTTTCAGAAGTAGAGCCTACCGTATTTACAAGTTTCAGGCTCTCGCCAATCTTCACCGAAAGTTCATGGCCTTCGTCCAAATCGCAAAAACGCAAAATACCGGACTCGCACATGGCAGAAACGTACGATGTCGCCGTAACCGTTTTTCCAGAGCAAGCAGGGCCTGCAAAAACAACCAAGCCGGAACTGAGTCCAAGCAAGCTATCGAGAGCAGCGGGCGCACCGAGGCTTGTAAATTCCGGACATTCCGCCATCAACGGGCGGAAAATCGCAGCGTTACCTAAAGCTTCGCGAAAATACTTTACACGCCATTTAGTATTCTGCCACGGACCGCCAACAAACGTACCCGATTCACCATCAAGCGCTCCTAAAAATTCAAGCAAAGAGCCAAACGGAAGCGCAGTAGATTCGGGAATAGCGCATACACGCCCCGCAAAGCGGATAGCCGAAGGAGCCCCTTCAGTTACAATCAAGTCACTCGCCCCGACATTCAGGGCATATTCCAAAAGAGATTCAATTTCTGACGCCATGACGAACCCCGCTATTAAACCTTACGATAAGACGCAAAACGACGGCTATCGTTTGCACGTTTCCACGCTTCAACGCCATCGATATAACCAGAATCCACGCACATCTGCAAGGATTCGTCCAACGTAATGCCCTGATCCTTTCGACCGCTAATTGCAGAAACAATTTGCGACACATCACCCTTGCGGATCATTCCCGCAATTGTCGATGTTACCTTCATTGCTTCGGATGCAAGTACAAGCCCCTGGTTATTCACCACAGGAATCAAATGCTGAACGACAACGCCCTTGAGCTGGTCGGCAAGCGTACATGCAAACGCATTGCGGTTTTCACTCGGCACGGACATGAGAAGTCTAGAAAGCAGCGCATGAATATTGTTACCGCTTGTCACAGCAAAGACAAGTGCGCCCGCGTTCGAAGCCTGCATGAGCAGAGAAAGTTCTTCCATCGTTTCGAGATGGTCAAAGAGAATCACGTCGGCACCGGTGCGGATGGCGAGTTCGATGCCAGCGGCACCGGAGCGCACATGCAAGCCCACCTCACGTTGAGCAATGGAACCATTCGGATTCAAAAGCAAACGCTCTACCGGTTTTTCGACCGTTTGTATAAACACTTGCCTGTTTGCGGCAATGCATTCGGCAAACGCAGTCATCGTTGTAGAGCGGCCACTTGCAGACGGGCCCGCAATCAGCACAAGGCCGCTATTAAGCGTTGCAAACTGCATGCAGAATTCGGGCAGGTAAAGATTTTCGAGAGCAATCGATTCCATCGGAATTATGCGAATCGAAATACTCGGAGTCACGTCGTTCCATGTGACAGAAATGCGAGCACGGCCAACACCCGGGAGTGCAAAAGTCTTGCTGACATTGCGACCGACTACAATTTTATAGCCGTCCGAAAAACCTTCCGCAGCTTCGGAAAGGCGGTCCATCAAATGCGATTTTTCAAGCACTTTTTCAGAGGCGATAAAAAGCAACCCTGATTGACGCATCGTGATTTGGCGGCCTGCGTACAAATAAACATCAGTCACATTGTACTTGCGGGCATAAGCAATCACTTTTGCAAGCGGTGTAATCGGATGCAAGACATCTGGAGCCTCGACTGCATTACCTTCGCCAGTTGCAACGGCGAACTGTGACGGGAGTTCCTCAGATGCGCTTTCCTCGGCCGGAGCTTCGCTTTCCACCGGGACTTGCACATTCGCCATGCTCGTCGATTCAAGCCCTTCGACTTTTTCAATGACAACAGTCGAAGAAGACGCTTCACCATAAAGGCTACTGTTGCCTTCAATTTTGATAGCGGGCTCTTCTGCTGGTTGAGGCGCAGGGGCTGCAGATTTTACCGCCGGAGCAGGTGCTGCTTGCGGCGCGGGAGTTGCCGGAGCGCTAGCCGGTTTTGCAGCAGGAGCACTAGCCGGAGCCGAAGCATGCGCCGGAGTTGCAGGCTTTGCATTTTTTGCCTCGAGGTTTTGCACAAAAGCAAGAACCTTCTCGTACATAGACTGTTTCAAGATTCCTGCACGAACAAGAACCTGACCAATATCCATCGAGTCGGTTATTTCACCCCAGTGGGCCTTGACTTGATCCTCGGACACAACCTTGTTGTGAACGAGAACTTTTGCCATATATTGATTTCTCATAAGAAATCCCTCCGGCTGAACCACCAGCTCGCAATCGAGAGGAACACGCCAATATAACCAAGTGCATAAACGGAATTCCAGAACAAATACATGTCCGGAAGCGCTACGCCATGTACAACATAGTTGGTTACGTTAAATCGATAAAGTCCAGGGAATACGGCATGGATTACAACCGCAGCCTTTTCAAGAATTGCCGAGGAGGTGCTTTGAAGTTCACCCATGCGGCTTGCAAAACGGACTTGTTCCAAAAGCTGATCGCTCAAGTGCCCTGCAAAGTAAACGCCCAACGTAAAGAGCGCCGAAAGCACCGTGCTGCTAAAGCTGCTGAACAAAAGCGCCACCGCAATCACAACCGCCATTTCGCAGAAAATCAAGTAAATAGCAGTCAAGAGGCTAATCGTCGGACTAGAACTCGTTACCCACAAGATGCAATAGTAAATACCTGTCAGCAAAAGCAGGTGGACGGCAACGACAGCCAAAAGCCCAAAATACTTGCCCACAATAAATGCGGCACGGCTGATAGGCTTTGAGAGGAGCGTAAGTACGGTCCGGCGCTGGATTTCCTTTTGCACAAGGCTTATGCCTACAAAGATGGAAATCAAAAGTCCCGAAAGGCTCATCACCGAAAGCGTCGTGGACTTAATGACATAAGCACGATCAAACACCGACCATTCACCAAGCACAATGCTAAAAAGCGTAAGCGCAATCGCCAAAAAGCCGATATTATAAAGAATCTTGTCGCGAATAGATTCGCGGAACGTATTGAGGGCAATAATGCCAATATGCTTAAGCGTCTGCACGGGCAATTTCCTCCGTCAAAATATCTTCAAGACTCGGACGCTTATGGTCCATTTTTTCTACGGCAATACCGTTCGAGAGGCAGAAGCCGAGCAAACGGTCACGCGCCACATCATCAGCGCAAATGTATTCCTGCGGATGGCCCGTTGCAGAGACTCCTCGTGGCAAATCAGCAGCAAGGATAGCCTCACGAACACGAACATGATATTCAACTCCGCAAGATTCCGTAATTTCGTCAACAGTACCTTCGCGGACAATGTGCCCATCTACAATCATCGCCACACGGTGGCTAATGGATTCCACATCCGAAAGCAAATGGCTCGAATAGAAAATCGTAACACCATCACGATTGAGTTGCTGGATAGCCTCGCGCACGTCACGACGACCCATCGGGTCTAGGCCGCTCATCGGTTCGTCGAGAATCAAAAGCTTCGGCTTTCCGAGAATTGCCTGCGCAATGCCCACACGCTGCATCATGCCCTTGGAATACGAACGCAATCTGCGATCGATCCAATCCTTGTTCGCATGCAAAAGTTCAAGAGCCCAGCCAATGCGGGATTCGAGTTCCGCCCCCTTAAGCCCCACAAGTTTGCCGTAAAAGCGCAAAAGTTCGCGACCTGTAAGGTAATCGTAAAAGTAAGGTTGCTCCGGAGAATAACCGATATACTGACGGCTCTTGGTGTCACGCGGAGAGATACCGTTTACAAGCACCTTGCCCGAATCAAAATTCAAAAGTCCCGTCAAAACCTTAATCGTCGTGGACTTGCCAGCACCGTTAGGCCCAATAAATCCATACACCTTGCCTGTTTCAACATTGAAGCTCACATCCTTAAGCGCAAGCTTCGGCTTCATAGTAAAGCCACTGCGATACGTCTTGTGCAGGTGCTCAATTTCAATCATTAAATCACTCATACACGCAATCACTTTTCGTTAGAATTATCGTCGCTATCATTATCGCGAGTTTCATCGTCGGATTCATCGTCAGAACCGCTGAGGCCTGCAGCCTTGTAGGATTCCTCGATTTCACGACGACGGCGATCGGCCTTTTCTTTTTTATTGATGAAGAAGTATATGACAGCTCCAATCAAGTACACTACGATGCCCGAATAGAAAATCGGATTAATGGACATACCCTCGAGACCGGGGAATAGATTCAAAATGATTTCATGGCCAAAAAGCGAAAGCAGGACCAAAATAAAGCCAAGTCCCCTGAGTACATAAGTAACAATCACAAGTTTTTGCATCGTAAACCTCGAAACGATGCCGCGCAACACGCACGGCACTCACATTTTGAATATATCTATTTATAAATAAAAAAGACGAGCCCAAGCTCGAATATCACGCGATTTTCGCGAAAAAAGGGAAATTTTGGCAGTTTTCCGCCATTCCTTCAAAAAAAGAAGTCACCCTGAACGACGTGATAGGGGCAATGCCGTTCAGGGTGACAGGTTTGTGTGGTTTTATTTAATCTTGACGCAGCGGACAGAGGCGGCAATACTCTTGTTGTAATGTTCGTACGTTACTTTATCCTGTACACGCACCATCACAGCGCGGGAATCGTCGAATGCATCGGCAGTCCAGAAACTGGCGCTCACATTTTCGTCAGCAAATTTTCCGTCGTAATAGCGGAAGCCATCCTTGCCGATGTTGAGCACCTTTAGGTCAGCGCTTTCAAAGTCAGCCTGTTTCGGAAGTTCCCAACCTGTGGGGCATGCATCGTTTGCAGATTTCCAATCGTAAAGGCGTCCATACTTTTTGCAATTGTCGAGGTTATTGCCATAGCAATAGCTAGAATCGAAATTCACGAGGTTGGCGTTTTCGGCCATCCAGATACGGCCACCCGTTTCAACGGTAGCGTACGTTTGACCTTGGCACTTGAGCGTCTTGGCAGCTTCATCATAGTGGCAGTTTTCCACTTTTTCGCAAGCGGCAAACAGAACTGCCGTAGCGATAATAAGGGCCGCCATTTCAATGAACTTGAACTTCATATATTCAATCTCCTTAAGATTGTTTTTAAGATGAATTTTTCAAGAGCTCTTTTTTTCGGGCACAAATGTAGATGGAATTAGCCGTTTTGACTAATACTTTCTTTCAATTGGATTCATAACTTTTTTTGATGAATTGGTGCTTTTCTATAAAAAGCAACGCACTTGCGGACCATTCGGCACTACGCACTAATGCGACGCTTTTTAGCCTTTCACGTGGATTGCGGCAGCGAATTCCTTAAGCAAGGCAGGATCATTGACCTTTTCCCAGAGGGTTCCGGTCACGATAATCTGCGCACCTGCAGCAACGCGAACGGCAGCAGTCTGCGGGTCCTTGATGCCACCACCGGTGATGATGGTCATTTCGGTTGCCTTGCGAGTGTAGGCAATGTGTTCGACCGGCACGGGTTCCTCGGCGCCGCTACCAGCTTCGAGATAAACGTAACGCATGCCCATCAATTCTGCAGCAATGGAGTTCACCATGCTGAGCTTGGGCTTGTTTGCAGGCACGGGCATCGTACCGCTGATGTATTCGACTGTCGTGCGTTTGCCGCTGTTGATGAGCTGGTACGCCGTCGGAATAGCTTCCATGTTGAGTGCACGCACAAGCGCACCACCACGAACCTGTTCGTCGATAAGATAGTTCGGATTACGACCGCTCACAAGAGTCATGAAAAGCATGGCATCAAAGCCAGGAACAACCTGCGATGCTCCACCCGGGAAAAGAATAACCGGCAAATCAACGGCAGCCTTGAGCGCCGCTACCTGCTTGGGGAGTGTAAAATTACCCAAATAGGAACCGCCCACCAAAAGGAGGTCTGCTCCATTTTCCGCAGCCAATGAACCGGCCTTTACAAACGCCGCCTCGTCCGAAGTATCCGGATCCAACAGCACAGCAAACAAGGCACCACGCTTTTCAATTTCTGCATTCAAACGGAGTTCAGTTTTCCCAGGTTTCATAATAAGTCCTTTTTGCACATGACGCGCAAGATAGGTTAAAGATACAATATTTAAAAAAGAAGGCGGGGCGTACCCCGTCTTCTGTCCCTCATTTCCTCCTAACACTCACACGAGGGATCAATCTTTCATGCAACGGACGAACGAGGTCACAATGCCCACACCATAACCAACCTCAGGGTTACGCGGTTTATAGCTCCAGGCCCACAGCTGATATTGATAATCAGCCAAAAATTCTGGTTTCATAGCGAAATAAACATCGCCCTTCGTATCAACAAATCCGCTTTCTTCGTCTACCCGAGCAATAGTTTTCAATCCAAAGCCCGAGGGATCGCCCAACAAGGTGTCACCCATGCTTATACCGTCTAAAAACTTCCACAAAGTTCTCCATTCTTTACCGGTCGGAATATGCCACCCATCAGGGCAAATTCCCTGAACATGACCGTCAGCTTTTTCAACAGAATCTGCCCATGCCGTAATTTTTTGTTCATTCAAATGCGTGTAATAACAAGATTCTCGAATTTGATTAGAATCAATAACAGCAGCCCCTTCGTCCCGCCAATATTTGACATAATTCGCCACACACGTATCAAATACGTTTTCCCTTAAAAATGTCGTATCCAACATAAACGCATCATAAGCCCTATACACGCCACCATAAACACCACAGCCCGACGATTCAGCAAGTTTAAGATCATCAAAGGCAAGATAATTCAGAGCATGATTTTTCGGTTTGAGATCAAGGCACCATTCCTTATGTTCACCATTTCCAAAATCCAAATTTTCCGCCATCACCGTCAGCGGCGAACCATCAATGTTATATGTAACAGTCTTGTACATTTTTCCATTACGGTTATCAGTCATCGTCCCAGTAGAATATCCTACCTGTTTGAATCCATTTTTTGTCATTTTCCATTGGGATTCATGGCATTGAATACTGTAGTAACCTTCTTGAATTTCATAATTGGTACCTTCTTTTTCAGCAGTGCATTTGCCAAAGTCGTTCAAGGCAGACAAGAAATTTACCGCAAAGCGAATACGATTGTATGAATATTGGTAATAGTCTGTTTTGTCAATGGTTTCGTAGTATTCATAAGGAAGCTCTAGACCGAAATCGCCAACATCAATCTCGGATTCAGCCCAATTAATAAGCGCATCCTTAAGCCAGCTATCTAGATTTCTAAACATTCCGTTTTGGCCAAAAGACTCCGTCACCGGATCCACCACAACATATATAAAATACGTCCCTACAAAATTCAAATAATCTTTAACATGTTCATCATCATTCTTGTCGTAATCAGGGGATTTGTCGTACATGCCAAAAGCATCCAAGACCTCGCGCTGAGCCATCGCCTTCGCGGAATCAAAAGGCACGCCAGACTGTACCAAGTAACGCAATCGGAAACTTTCGAAATGCGTGAGCAAGTTGACACTCACATTACTCGCCTTTCGCACATCAATAATCAATCTAGGACTAATTTGCATACGCGAACTTTTTGCGGGCTGAGTTTCAATCATCACATAGGGGCTTTTTAGCGATACACTGTCAAAGCTAAAGTTTCCATTCGTATCGAGAATATAACTCCTCCAAACTTTTCCCGTAGTATCAAGCGTCACCGAATCTAGCTCATACATTCTCACTTTGGACGCCAACTCGAAATTAAGAAACTCATTTTTTACGCCATTGTCCATATTCGACAAATTAACGGCACGTCCATCCACGTGAACGCAGTTCAAATCTACAACCAAAGACGTTTGAGCTGAACCTCCTTCAGTCCCCATCTGCGAAGACACAATCGGCGCTAAAGCATTAGCATCTTCATTAGAGCAAGCCAAAAGCATAAGCGGTAACGCGACGCAACCATAAACTATTTTCTTTTTCCAGTCAAACATACTTCCTCCTAATCCTTAATGCAGCGGACAAACAAATTTTTATAATAAGGGTTAATCGAAACCACATCGTAACCAAATGAATACGCCGTATTCATCAGCGGTATTGATTTGATGTAACCGGTATAAGAGTTACTCATATAACGATCATTCCAAATCACAATATACTCCGCCCGCTTTTTTTCAATTTTCAAAGAATGGTTACCAGCCCATTCCATCACAACAGTATTGTATAAATTAAATCCAAACGGATCTCCTATAGAAGGCGCAGTAAGCAAGAAAGAAGCCTCAGTATTAGAATGCCATCTTTGATCAATGTATGTATAGACAGTTTCCCAATCATCAACTGTGGGGATTCTCCAACCATCCGGGCATACGCCTTGAGTCCCAGCGAGACTATCCAAGTTCACCTTATTAACATCAATAAACTTCGACGTTTCACTCATAATCTGTTCGCAGCGTTCCTGAATTTCCGCATCATATATAACTCGTAAAGAGTCTATATTAACGTGGATGGCGCCGCCATAATATTCACATTTTTCAATATCATATTCATCAGGTTCTTCCAATTCAGCAATACATTTTGCGATATACGCAGAATCGTACGGTATCGTATCTGTTGAATAGCGCTTAGATATGGAATCCTTGCATTCTTGCATAGATTCATATTCACTAGTTAGAACAGATTCATCTAGCCCCACGACATCCAGCCAATTGTATCGACGGCCATAGATAGCGCAATTTTGTTCATTATCATCGAGGCAACTTGTATTTACACCGCTATAATTCAGGTTCTCGGCCATCCATGTTTGCGTTTTATTGCCAAAGTCTATAGTTACAGTTTTGTAGACCTTACCATCGCGAGCATCCGTCATGGTTCCAAACGTATGGGGGACCTGTCCATAAGTCAAGTGCCAATTTCCTGAACGGCAAACGATTTTGAATTTCACATCATCCGAGCTATAAATTCCTCCAGTAACATCTACGGTTGTTTCTTCCAATTCGGAAGTGCATCGTCCAGATTCAAGCACAACAGACATCATCCCTGCAAGGTATTTTTCATAAAGTAACATCGCTTGATATTCTTTCGCCACCTGCGGCCCCATGTTATCATAGACACCTTGCGGAATACTCAGCTTGAACTTCAAATCTTTAACAACACTCATCACGCCGTTTTTCACAGTCTCTTTTCCTCTCATGAAAGTTCCCGTCTGTTCAAACGCTTTTGCAACAGAGGAAACCTCCTTAGAATTTTCATAACCATACGAATTAAGCATGACTCTAACAAATACCGACTGCATCGCATAGTAATCAAGCCCCGAAACATCCAAACTGTCAAATACAATTCCATAAAGTCCAAAAGCTTCAAGAATTTCTCGTTTCGCTTGAGCCATCGCATCGGCAAAATCATTTCCAATCAACGTCAAAACACGCACACGATACGCTATCAAATCAGAGAAAATATCAACAGTAACAGGCGTTGTATCACGGACATCCACAAAGGCATTCAAGCTAAGCGTACTACCTTGTCCATCTTCACCACATCCATAATATTCACAACTAACACTCATAGTTAAAGGTTTCCGTTCAACAGCCGTAATCCAGACATACGGAGACCTTAGCGTCACGCCCTGAATGTTGAACAAGCCGCCATCGTTATCAATCGTATCGGCATAAGACACGCCCGTTTTTTCGAGCGAATCGGCATCAAGTTCATAAAGAGTTACGATGGAACCCTTCGGCATTCCGCTTATAGACAGATCTACTTCTTGTTTAGAAGAATCCAACGGTTCGCGCCGCATACTTGCCATAGCAAGCCCCTTCACAGTAATATTTTCGAGCGAAGCTGTTTCTTCCGTAGAACCGCCCTCATGCGCTAACGGAGAATGATTAATTTCTTCGGAACAACCGACATACATCATAACAAGAGCAAACGCCATAATCAAACAGAACGCAGCTCCAATAAAATCTCGCAACAGCGAGTTTTGTTTTGAATGCTTCATGATATCCTCCTAATCCTTATCAACACTCTTTTTTGTCATCGGGAAAAACTGCACGTTCAAGCGATAAACTTCGTCGGCAGCATCATTTTTCGTTGCAATCGCAATAATTCTTTTACGGAATTCCGCAATTTCCTGAACGATTTCATCGTATGCACTTTGAGTAATGCCAAGCGTAAGGCCCGAGAAATGGCGTTCTTTTTGCGGTACACCTTCGATTGCGTCAAGCGCAAATTCTCCCATTTGGCGGTGCATTCCACGAACGGCCACAGGAGTCACATCCATGGGGCCGGTCGTCACAGATTTTTCAGTCTGTACGTAATTTCCGTCTTCGTCCTTTTGGAGCAAATTTGCCTTGATTAAAAAACTAAGCGATTCACTGACTTCGGCAGCGGTGATTTTAGGACGACAAGCACGAGCAAGAGCAAGCGGCTTTGCACCGGGCATCGCAGGAGCGAGTTCACGGAGCACCGGATTTTTCCAGCTGTCGAAATAACGGAACGAATCGCCTTCAATGATTCTGACTTTATGCACATCGGCAATGGCAAGCATTCTATTGAAGGCAAACTTTTTTTCTTCGTCCGTTTTGGCGTGGTCGAACTTGACCATTTCGGCAAAATATTCTTGTTCGTAACCCGAAAGGCCCATCGCAAACGCGACTTGACCTGCGGTTTCTTCGCTCAAATTCGAGCGGCCTTCGCTCACGTATTTAAGGAACACAGGCGATGAAAATCCTGCCGCCTGCGTAAAAGTTTGCCAAGTAAACGCAGATTTCGCCTTTTTCTCGGCGTAGTAATCCGCGATGTACTGGTGGTAATTGGTGTACTCTAGTACATCCTTCATCGTATCCCCCCTACAGAACAACCTCTTGATCCGAAGACCCGTGTCGTTTCCAAATTGAAATATAATCTCTAAAATTTAAAAAGTCAATAGTTATTATGATAAATAATTAGCGTTTTTAGAGAAATTCAAGCATTTTTACAAAAATCAATAAAAAATTAAAGAATTTAAGGATATAAATAAAATAATTTATAAATTCAAGAAATAATGGATTCTTCCGCCTTTGGCGTCAGAATGACGTATGTTTGAAATAATGGACTGGGGCAAGCCCCAACCTCTCCGGCTCGGTCATATCCATGCATAAGTATGGATGCGACTCTCACCTTTCGAGGTTGCTCTTCCGCCTTTGGCGTCAAAAAAAAGAAGGCGGGGCGAACCCCGTCTTCCCTTTCCTCCTAACAAATAATTGTATTACGTTTTAAGATTTAGTCCTTGATGCAGCGAACATACGATTCAGCCATACTCGGAAATTCATCTCCATAGCAACTGTATCTATCTACCGCAGAGCATGCCCTATTGTATTCATCAACCACGTAAAAATCATACTCGTCCAAAGTCAGCCCAAATCCAGTCGGATTACCCAAGAAAGTACGATGCAAATAATCCCCGACCAACCCTTTTCTGTCAATATTTTCGTGCTTCTTCGGAACAGTCGGATTATACCATTCCACCATATAATCCAGCAAAGAATCCATTTCCCCACGCGTGGGAATATGCCAGCCATTGGGGCAAACGCCTTGATACACGCCCTTTTCAACCATAACAGAATCCATATGTTGACGATACTTCAATGTATCAAGACTCCGTTCAAGGCCTTCTTCACACTCATTCCAGAAATCAGACTCTTCACACTCCGGGCAATCTTTCAAATGGCGCTGAAAGCACATTTCTCTTGTTTCAATTATCGAAGTGTCCAAGCTAAAAGCGCCACCGACATCGTACATGCCACAACAGCTCGCTCGATGTTCGCAAGGCACCTGCAATTCAGAAGCGTTATAGTCCAAGCGTTCTGCGAGCCAAGTCTGCGTTTTTCCATTTATATCATAGGTCACGGTCTTATACGTTTTTCCATCACGTTCATCCGTCATCGTTCCCATGGAATGTTTCATTTCTTTATACGAAAATTCCCATCCCTCTGAACGACATGTCAACATAATGTTTTTGTCGAGAATTTCAAAAGCTTTTCCCTCATTTTCCGCAGTGCACAAGCCCGCATCAAGCAAATGAGCTACGAAGGATTTCAAGAAGAGAAGATTCCGACGAGCTTTCTCAACAGACAGCACGGCATATTGATCCTGTTCTTCAACACTCTCCGCATAAGTCAAGATTTCGCTAAGCTCTTTTAGCATATTCAATGATTCTGTCAAAAAGCGTTTCTTCAAAAACTCCGTACCGCAAGTGAGATTGCCACACTTTTCAAGTTTCGCAACAACAGTATCTTCGGTCGTGTATTTCATAAAATCTTCGATAAACGCCATATAGATTCTATAGCTAGGATCCTGTACATTTTCAACTTCGGGTTTATCAAATAAATCAACATAAAAGCCAAACGACTCAAGAACTTCCTTGCTTGCCTGTTTTTTGGCTTCAGCAAAACTCATTCCAGATTTCATCAGATAACGAGCTCGAATACTTTCAAAGTACGTCTTCTTGTCAACGGCAAAGGCATTCGCATCCCGAACATCAACAATATTATAGCGTCGATTGGAATAATCCGTCGAAAGCATAACATAAGGACTTTTCAAAGATAAACTATCAATAACAATGCTATCGATATCAGGAGTTACCAAATACAAAGGTTTACTACTAAAATTCCAACTATAAGGAACTCTTCTCGTGGTATCAAAAGTTACAGAATCAAGTTCATATATCTGAACAGACCCATATGGAGCAGTATAAACGTTCATTCCCCTATAAACTACATCCGAGCCGTCAAACACAACACTCGAACTTGAAGCAGGAGCTTCATCGCTACTCGATGACAAACCATACGGCTCGCCCGAAGGAGCATTCGGCACCAAGCTATCGACTTCAGAACAAGCGATTAACGCAAGCGGCGTCAAAAACGCCATGAGCCACTTTTTAATATTCATAAAACATTCCTCCTTTATTTAATCCTTAACACAACGAACAGAAACTTCATTTTCACCTAGATATTCTGATTGCGTAGCTTTAAATTTCGCTTTTCGACTTATATAAGTCCATTTAGTTCCATTGCTATAAATCGAGATTACCGTAGAATTCACAAGATCAGTATTATTTAAAACTTTAAACGTGCTATCAATTTTTACAGCATACTTAGCTCCAATTTTTTTATCAGATTCTCCAAATCCGGCAATCGCCATCATATCCATTCTATAATCCAACATGCGAACATTTACTTTTCCTTCCACATAAGCACGCAACTTTTTCCATTCATTTGCATCTGGAAGATGCCATCCATCAGGACATATACCTTGATAGTTTTTCCCAGTCGCCTTGACAGAATCCGTTATAGCCCAAAGTCTCTCGTAATCAAGATTGCTTTTTTCCGCCTGCAGGCGATCGCAATTCGTATAAGAATCTTCTTCAATACAATCCTCATAAGGAATCAACGCAACAGAATCAGGCAAAGCCATTGCATCATTCCAGAAATAAATACCATCTGCAGATTTATACTTCAAATTTTCTGCAAGCCATGTTTGCGCACCGCCGTCAACATTATATGTAACAGTCTTATATTTCGATCCATCACGGGAATCCGTCATTTCGCCCAAAATAGCACCGACACTATCAGGAACCACATAATGGACTAAATAGGACCAAGCTCCATTTTTACAAACAAAATCAATATCTCTGTGTACATCATAGGTGAACGCAGTGCTATAGCCCTCATTTCCAGCAGAACACGGATCCAATTCCCACAAGCTCGCCATGAAGTTATGCATAAGGTCATGCAGACGAACCTTCACATCGTCGCCAATCCATTCGGCATCAAACCAGCTAACAATTCCTTCGACAAAGTCGTTCTTCACATTAGGTATTGCTTTAAAAGAGCCAGCTTTAGCAAACGCATTTGCCAAACCAGCCTCAGTTTTAGGTGTAAAGCCGACCACGTAACTCGCGAATAAGATTTCATCTTGATTTTCTTGAGACTCAGCCTTATCAAAACGATAAGGAACACCATAGATTCCCAAAGCACTGAGTATTTCACTTTCGGATTGTCGTTTAGCATCCTCAAAACTCATTCCTTGGCCAATCAAGCCCAGCAGTCGTTTAGTCTCTATAGTCGTCGCCACATTGATACTGACATTCTTAACCTTTCGCAAATCAACTATCAAACTATACACCATATAATGAGTAGTTCCATTAACGACACAGCCGTCTATCCATCTACGTTCCTCATCCCCTATTCCGCATTCGTAAGGAGACAATTCGAGCATAACATAAGGGCTCTTTAGTGAAACGCTATCAAAGCTGAACTCGCCCGAAGTATCTTTAGATTGACTATAGTAAACCAAACCCGTTGTGCTAAAATTGACAGAATCCAGTTCTGACATTCTTACAACAGAACCCACAGGAACTGAACTAACAAAATTGACCTTAGTAGTGTCATTTTCATCAATTTTTGTTTCAAACAACCTTGCATACGCCACCACATTAATATTCTCAAGAGAAGCCTGTTCTTCTGTGTAACCGCCATCATGCGCAAGCGGAGAATTACCAGGTTCTTCAGAACACGCTGCAAATATAAAGGCAAGCAGCATCGCCATTTTGCAGGCAATCTGCCCGCCAAATTTAGAGTAATTCATGATTCCTCCTAACCTTTTTTATTAATACTTTTATTTGTCATTGGGAAAAACTGCACATTCAAACGGTAGACTTCATCCATACCGTCATCTTGCGTCGCAATCGTAATAATCCTCTTGCGAAATTCAGCGATTTCCTGAACAATTTTTTCGTAAGCATTGTGCGTGATACCAAGTGTAAGCCCCGAGAAATGGCGTTCATCTTGAGCAACGCCTTCAATGGCATCCAAAGCAAACTCACCCATCTGTCGATGCATTTCACGAACAGCAATAGGAGTCACCTCCATAGGGCCCGTCGTCACGCCTCTTTCGGTCTGCTTATAATTACCGTCTTTATCCTTTTTGAGCAAATCCGCCTTGACAAGGAAATTCAGCGCTTCGGTCACTTCGGCAGCCGTAACTTCTGGGCGGCAGGCACGGGCAAGCGCAAGCGGCTTTGCACCGGGCATCGCTGGGGCAAGTTCACGGAGCACCGGATTTTTCCAGCTTTCGAAATAGCGGAATGAATCACCTCCGATGATTTTCGCCTTGACAGTATCTGCAATCGAAAGCATTTTGCTAAAAGCGGCTTTTTTCTCGGCATCCGTTTTTGCGTTGTCAAACTTGACCATTTCGCAAAAGTAATCTTGTTCGTAGCCGGCAAGATGCATGGCCTGTGCCACGCGCAGTGCGGCAGCATCACTCAGGTTGAGCTTGCCTTCGCTCGCATACTTCAAATGAACCGGCGAAGAGAATCCCGCAGCCCGCGTGAACTCCTGCCAAGTGAACGCGGATTTGGCCTTTTTGTCGGCGTAGTAATCCGCAATATACTGACGATAACTAGTGTATTCTAGTATATCTTTCATGGTTTCCTCCTAACACAAACAGCATCTCGACTTGTAAGTCCGTGCCGTTTACAAAACCAAATATAAATCATAAATTTCAAAAAGTCAATAGTTTTATCATAAATTTTTAGCGTTTTTAGTAAAATTTAAGCAATTTTTAATAGACATCAAAATTTTAGCATATTTAGATAATACAAATAAAGTATCAATTCAGAATATAAAAAGAAGGCGGGCCGAAGCCCGTCTTCCCTTTTCCTCCTAACCCTCACACGAGGGATTTATGACATTTTCGTCTGACGTACTCCCCATCATTTCCATATTATCCTCCTAATAAACAATGGTTTTTCGTTCTAAGAATTTTATTTCTTTATACAGCGCACAAAAGCCGAATAATAGTTATCTCCAGGCGTAAAGAACGTCGGTTCGTGGCCATCAGAATACCCCAGCTTGTTTAATGGCAAGCCCTCATTTTCCCTAAAGAACCCGATACTATATACCGCAGCATCAGCGACAAGGAATCGAACCCACCAGGAATTGTCTATAGAAATCCAACCGAGCTCTTCATTTATATACATATCGGTGACAACTTTTTCCATTCCAAAACCAGTTGCATAATCATCATAAAGGACTACCCCCGATTCAAGAGGTTCAACACCATACGCATCACCCATAATATGCAACAATTTTCTCCAATCATCCGCCGTGGGGATCCGCCATCCATCAGGGCATACACCTTGATAGTCATCCTTGTTTTTATCCGACATATATTCAACATAACCATACGACCAATCAAGCGACGGTAGCATTTTATCGCCATACAAAGAATCACAAGTCGTTTTCACTTTTGCTAGGCATTCATAATCATTCTTGTCGCACTCTAGATATTTTTCATCTACGCATTTTTTCTCTGCTTCATAATCGCCAGGAATCTCGCGAGACCAAGTATACAAGGTATCACAATGATCTTTAATTTGGTTCTGCAAATTCATGCAATCATAATCTTCATCCGGGCACTCTTTCACTTTGGCATCATAACATTGCTGTTCCAAGAACAACGTATCGCCATTTGCTTCAACAGAATATATCCTAAAATCATTTTCACCGATATTCATCGCGCCAATCCACGAATAATAACGGCCATACAATTTACACTCTGGATCATAAGCCTTGCATAGCGAATGTCCCGGCAAATTAACTTTCAACGCACTATCCGCAGTCAATGATGTATCCGAAAAATTCAAATTCTCGGCCATCCACGTTTGCGAAACACCTCCAACATCATACGTAACCGTATTATAAATTTTGCCATCGCGCGGGTCTGTCATCGTTCCTTTCGTATAATCCATCTTTTTAAAACCTATAGTCCATTTTCCAGAACGGCATACAATCGAAACAGGAGTGCCATCATAATCATCTAAATACTGAACTTCATTTTCGCGCGATTCCGTACAACGTCCATAGCCCTTTTCTTTTGCAAAGTAGCCCACTCGATAATAGCCCATCTTTATGGTATTCATATAAAGTCGTTCAACCGTGCTTCCTCTCCCAGAGATTAATTCGGGTGAATTAAACAACAGCTTATCATAAAATTTATTAAGATCCAAGAAAATCTTAAATGCAGAATAAGGCCTCGAATCACCAGCTATTTCTTCCAAAAAGGGCAAATCCGAATTTTCATCGGCAGCTTCTTCAAAAGCGCCCAAGTTCTCGTAAACACCAAAGTTTTCAAGAACTTCGCTTTCAGCCTTATCACTTGCGGCCGCGACATTCATCCCTTCGGCAACATATTTTTGCCACAACGGAACTTTCATACTTGTCAATGTATTCACACTAATTTTTTTGATTTTCCGCAAATCCACAATAGCTCTGACCACTTCCATGTATACAACATTACTTCCATCCGTAAATACGGAATCCCAATCCACTCGATTTTTACACATAAGGCAAGTCGAAGAATTAAATGATCTTTGGTTTTCAATTAGCACATAAGGACTTTGCAAAGCAATCTCTTCGAACGCAAAAAGACCTTCTTCGCTTTTTATTGGACTAGTAAAACTACGACCCGTCTTAGCAAGCGTTACAGAATCCAATTCGAAAACGACAACAATCGCGCCCGGCTGAGCAATCAAAGCCTCACCCGAAATCGAATCAGCCTTCTTCTCTCGCAACATTTTCGGGACATCATCGCCAATTCGCCCAGACAAGACATAGGCAGTTTCTTCTTCGGTGCCGCCCTGAGATGCAAGCGGACGTACAGTTCCGTCATCCGACGAGCAAGCTGCAAGCATTAAAGCAAACAGCATAATCCATTTGCAAATAAATGGCGTATAAACTTTTGAATTAAACATGTTGTCCTCCTAATCCTTTTTTCCAACACTCTTTTTTGTTAACGGGAAAAATTGCATATTCAAGCGGTACACTTCTTCGGTAACATCGCTCCGTCGTGCAATAGCAATAATGCGTTTGCGGCACTCAGCAATTTCCTGAACAATTTCATCATAAGCATCACGCGTGATGCCAAGCGTAAGGCCCGAAAAATGACGTTCCGACTGCGCAACGCCTTCAATTGCCTCTAGCGCAAGCTCGCCCATTTGATGATGCAATGTTCGAACCGCCACCGGGGTCGCCGTCAACGGGCCTGTTGTCACAGATTTTTCAGTCTGTACGTAATTTCCGTCTTCGTTCTTTTGTAACAAATTAGCCTTGAGCAAAAAATTCAATGAATCGCTGACTTCGGCGGCGGTAATCTTTGGGCGGCACGCATGAGCGAGCGCCAACGGCTTTGCACCGGGCATAGAGGGAGCAAGTTCACGGAGCACCGGATTTTTCCAGTCTTCGAAAAAGCGATACGAATCGGCCTCTATGATTTTCACTTTATGCGAATCTGCAATCGCAAGCATCTTGTTGAAGAAAATCTTTTTTTCTTCGTCTGTCTTGGCGTGATCAAAATTGACCAATTCTCGGAAATATTCCTGTTCGTAATCAGCGAGAGACATTGCAGAAGCAACACGAGCAACTGCATTTTCACTCAGATTAAAGCGCCCGTCACTTACATACTTCAAGTAAACGGGCGAAGAGAAGCCCGCACTTTTGGCAAATTCCTGCCAGGTAAACGCAGATTTTGCCTTCTTTTCGGCATAGTAATCCGCGATATATTGGCGGTAGCTAGTATACTCTAGCACGTCTTTCATTCTGTTCCTCCTAACACAATGACCCCATAAATTCGCCTAAAGCAAAAAGCGGAATCATTTTCAAAAACAAATATACGATTAAAATTTCAAAAATGCAATAGTTTTCACAATAAGAAAATGCAATTTTTATTAAAATTTCACAATTTATGTCAAAAATTCAAAAATTTTAATCAATTTTCACAATATACAGAAACAATAAAAAGACAACAGAAATCAATAAGCAATTGTAAAGATGACGAAAAAGAAGGCGGGGCGAACCCCGTCTTCCCTTTCCTCCTTACACAAAAACTGACTCTTCCTATAAAATCACCCTTAAAAAAACGGGAGAATCAATTTTTGATGCAACGGACATTCAGTTTATCTAAAGGAGGTATATTAAAATAGCTTTCTTCATATTCGCGATCCCCGGGAGTTCTAAATCCAAAGCCGTATCCGGTTGAATACCCTCCAAAGAATTGAACTCTAGACAAATGCTCATCCGTCACTACAAACATATCATTAAAAACACCATTTTGACTCACAACAACACGGCCTTCATTATCCACAACAAGCCCTTCATGTGTACTATACAAACCAAACCCTGTCGCAGTCTCATCATAAAGGACAGGCACGGCTTTAGCATAATCAACTCCATACTGTTCTCCCAAATTCTGCAACAAAGTTCTCCAGTCACTCGTAGTCGGAATACGCCAACCATCTGGACAAATTCCTTGATGAGCATTCAAATTCGACCGCAGCAAAGGATTGGTATAGACATAATCCCAATGCCCGCCAAGACTTCCTTGCATACAGGTTCCCGGGACAACTGAATCCAAGTCACCAGAAAATACTTTTAGACAATCCTGGTAAGAGACCGTATCCCCTCCTTGCCAACGGATCCAAAACATATTCACATCATCCAACCCAATATCCATCGCGTGCAACCATACATATCGACCGTTCTCTCTGCAAGCGGCATAAGATTTATCAATATAATCTTGACATGCTGGGTGCGTAGAATCCGCATAAACAAGGTCCTCCGCCATCCAAGTCTGCGATGTTCCGCCCAAATTATACGTCACCGTCTCATAAGATCTACCATCTCGATTATCGACCAACAAACCCTTCGTATGTTCCACCGATTTAAAACCCATCGTCCACTTTTTAGAGCGGCACACCACATTAACATAATTTGGGGTATAAAAAAGTTTAATTTCGCCTACATCATTTTCACGCGCTTCAGTGCACTGACCCAATCCATCAACTTTAGCCAAGAAGCCTATTCTATAATCTATCATTTTCTTCATATTCTGATAATATTTTTTCATTTGCGCATTCCCCATAAAATCTTTGGGAGAAACATAATTGCCCATCACATCCTTCCAAACAAGCATCTCGCGTGCACTTGAATCAGTATATCGAATCAACTCATTCACATAAGACAATTCAGAATCATCATCAAACATTTTTTCAAACGAGCCCAAGTCTTCGTATATTCCATAATCTTCAAGAATTTTGCGTTCAGCCATTTGGCTCGCTTCAGCAAAGGTCTTTCCTTCGGCTATATATTTTTGCAAAAGCGGAACCTTAGCCGTCGTCAACGAATTAACACTTATTTTTTCTTTTTTTCGCAAATCCACAACAGCGCGAAATTCTTTCGCCTTTAACGTCCGTTCAAAGCACTGAGTTTCCGAAGAAGGATTTTCTAGCTTTTCGTACCGTAGCTGATTTTCTACTAGTGGTAGCAGCCAATCGCTTACATACAGGCACGTATCACGGGCAGGCACAATTTCTTCAATCAATACATACGGGCTATCAAAATCAAGGCTATCAATCACAAAACGCCCTTCATCGTCATTAATCGAGCTAACAAAAGAACGTCCCGTCGTATCGAGCGTCAAGGAATCTAATTCATAAACAGTGATAGAGCTGCCCTTAGGCGCCTGCATCGAATTTTCATCCACCGCCAATAACAATTTGGGATACACATCACCCACGCGACCAGCTAAAGCGTAAACGCCCTGTTCTTCGGCGGCACCGCCATGAGCACCATTTATCGGTGAATTGTCTTCGGAGCAAGCTGCGAACACAAAGGCGAGCAGCATCGCCATTTTGCAGACAAATTGTCCGCTTATTTTTGAATAATTCATGGTTTCCTCCTAGTCCTTTTTATTTAAACTTTTTTTCGTCATCGGGAAGAACTGCACGTTCAAACGATAGACTTCGTCTGTTGCAGGTTCACGAGTCGCAATCGCGATAATTTCTTTGCGGAATTCGGCAATTTTCTGCACGATTTCATCGTAAGCTTCGCGCGTGATACCAAGCGTAAGACCTGAAAAATGTCGTTCGTCCTGTGGAACATTTTCAATGGCATCGAGAGCAAATTCGCCCATCTGGTGATGCAATCCACGAACCGCGAGCGGAGTGATATTCATAGGACCGGTCGTCACAACTTTTTCAGTTTGTGCGTAATTGCCATCTTTATCTCTTTTGAGAAGGTCCGCCTTGACCAAGAAATTAAGCGATTCAGAAACTTCTGCGGCTGTAACTTCGGGGCGGCAAGCATGAGCGAGCGCAAGCGGTTTTGCGCCAGGCATGGCGGGGGCAAGTTCACGGAGCACCGGATTTTTCCAGTCTTCGAAAAAGCGGAACGATTCGCCTTCTAGGATTTTCGATTTGTGAGCATCGGCAATCGAGACCATCTTGCTGAACGCAGCACGCTTTTCGGCATCGTTCTTTGCGTGGTCAAACTTGACCATTTCAACAAAGAAGTCGCATTCGAAATCTGCGAGACGCATGGAACGCGCCGTGCGAACCGCAGCTTCTTCGCTCAAGTTGAAGCGACCTTCACTAACATATTTAAGGTAAACCGGCGACGAGAACCCCGCCGCAGCGGCAAACTCCTGCCAGCTGAACGCAGACTTGGCCTTTCGATCGGCATAGTAATCTGCGATATACTGGCGGTAGTCCGTATATTCAAGTATATCTTTCATTTTTCCTCCTTACAAAACGGCCTCTTATTTGGCGTACCGTTTGCAGATGTTACAAATATAGCCTCGTTTTCTACAAAAATCAATAGTTTTACAATATAAAAGTTTATTTTTACGTAAAATTTTACAGAATTTCATAGAATATTAAAATTTTAGTAATTTTCACAATATGGATTAAAATGTTTAAAACGCGATTGAAATGTCGCGAGAACGCGGCGAGATTGTGCGCAAAAGACATGGGGAATATGCAGGGAATGCGCGAAACGGCATGGGAAACGCGCGGGGATTTACTAGCTTTTCAACATGAATTTCTTCACAAAAATTGATATTCCCGCATCAGATTTGCTCATTAACTACAAATCGCAAATTGCATTTTTCGGATCGTGTTTTGCGGATAATATTTCTGCGCAATTTGCATCGCGAAAATTCAATGTTTTGGCAAATCCATTCGGGACCGTGTACAATCCACTTTCAATCGCAAAACAGATTAAGGCCATTGCAGACGGAAAAGTTTTTGGAGAAGAGGATGTTTTTCAGGATATGCGCTTTGGCAACAGCGTTTGTTTAGGCAACCGCAGCAGCGAGGAATACGGCGCAGCCCCATGGCATTGCTGGGATGCGCACAGTTCGCTTTCCGGGAAAAGCCGCGAAGAATGTATCGCAAAACTGAACAACGCAGCTACACAAACACGAGATTTTTTGCGCAACGCAGACGTCGTATTTATTACTCTCGGGACTTCGTTCGTTTATTTTTTAAAGTCGCAGGTTGTTGCAAATTGTCACCGGCAAGATCCGAGACTTTTTGAACGCCGGATGATTTCTATCGAAGAAGCTGCAGACGCGCTCAAAGAAATTGTTGAAAGTCTACGTAAAATAAAAAGCGACTGGATTGCTTCGCCAGACGTAAGTGCAGTTTGCAATGACGAGCGTGGCGAGAATCGTAAACTTCACATCGTGTTTACAATTTCGCCGTTACGCCACATGAGCGATGGAGCCCACAACAACACGCTTTCGAAAGCAACATTGCAGTTAGCGATCAATAAAGTAATTCAAGAGATTGCTTCGCCTTCGGCTCGCAATGACGTGGGAGCCGAGACCATCAGTTATTTTCCGAGTTACGAAATCGTGATGGATGAATTGCGCGACTACCGATTTTACGACGATGACATGATTCATTTGTCAAAAACGGCAGAAGGCTACATCTTTGAGCGCATGGCAGAAACTTATTGCAGTGAAAAAACGCGCGAAGATATCCGCAAGGTGGAAAAGTTCATGAAAATGGCAAACCACAGAATTCAAGACGAGAGTTCGACAGCCACCGCGACTTTTCTTCAAAAGCTACACGCAGAAGCGGAAAAGCTCGAAAGTCAAATTGCGGGACTTGAGTTAAACGTGTAGAAGGAGATTCCCCGTCGGAGCGGGGAATGACATGCAAGATTTTACCAAACCCTTCGGCGTTTCACGCCTCAGGATGACGCATGACAATGCAAAAAGAAGGCGGGCCGAAGCCCGTCTTCCCTTTTCCTCCTAACAGTATTTCCGTTAAGTTTTCATTGGTTTAGTTTTTGATGCAGCGGACAGCGGCAGAAGTATACGGATCGGCCAAAGAACTCTGACGCATTTCTGGATTATTGTATTTGTAAAGAAGGACGTGCCACCTATCCGGATAAGACAGATTGAACCCACTGAATTTTTTCCACATGTTGAAAAATTCAGCCGTATAATAGGAAGCATCTGCCATGACAAAATAATTGTAAAAACTAAAACCTTGCACTACCACATGATCAAATTCTACGCCCAAAATCTTTGCAATATTATTCAATCCAAAACCAGTTGCGGCCTCATCATACAGCACCATCACAACGTTTCCATAATCAACGCCATATTGTTCGCCCAAATTTTGCAACAAAGTCAACCAATCTTCAAGCGTTGGAATTCTCCATCCATCCGGACAAATTCCTTGATAAGAATTTTGATTCGAAGGCGTAATAAAGTCTGAATAATTCCAAGTCCACGTCCTCGAAGAATTTTCTTCCGAATCATTTTCACCATACAATATAGTACCACAAGAATCTTCAACAGCCTCTGCAGAATCCCCAGGAAGAAGACTACGATTACGAATTGCATCCATGCATTTTTCACTTACTAGCAACGAATCGCCCTGAGCACCAACTGAATACGATTTTATATCATCGTCTCCGATATTCATTGCAGCCCTCCACAGATATTCATGTCCATAAGCACCACACCCTTCTTCATCATTATCCAAATAAGGTTCATGGTAGCAATATATACTTCCAGACAAATTCGCCCTTAACGAACTGTCAACACTCAAAGATGCCGTATCCGTAAAATCAAGATTTTCAGTCATCCATGTCTGCGAAGTTCCGCCAAAATTATACGTTACGGTCTTATACGTTTTTCCATCGCGGTTATCCGTCATAGTGCCCTTGGTATGTTCAACCGCTTTAAAGCCCATGGCCCATTTTCCAGAACGGCACACAACAGCAATATCACCGATGCGCCCCTTTACCATACTAGCCTCATTTTCGCGAGATTCAGTACAACGTCCTAAACTATCGATATGTGCCAAATAACCAATATCATAATCAATCATTTTCATAGAATTCAAATAGTACCGCTCCATTATCTCGCTTTTAGAGAACTCCTTGGGCGACATAAAAGAAAGAACAACACCCATAGTTTCCACATAATGACGCACATTGAGTTCATCTAACTGAGAGAGTTCATTTACAAAATCTAATTCGGAACCGTTTTCAGGCATTTCTTCAAAAGTTCCTAAATCCTCATATATTCCGAAACCTTCAAGGATTTCATGCTCAGCCATCTTTCCCGCTTCGGCAAAAGACTTGCCTTCTGCAAAATATTTCTGCAAAAGTGGGACTTTCATCGTTGTCAAGGTACTGACATTTACATTTTTCACGTTTCGCAAATCTACTATCGCGCTGTAGTTATAATACGTATAAACTATAGTACCCCGTTTATTGCGAGCGTCAGAAGGATACGCATGCTCTCCAATTAACACATACGGGCTTCTTAGATTCATTTCTTTAAATTCAAAGCGGCCACTATCGTTATCTACGGTATCCTTAAAAAAGCGACCTGTCGTATCGAGAGTCAATGAATCGAGTTCATAAACAATTATAATCGATCCTTTTTCCGCAAACACCGAGCCTTCATATTTTGCAGTATCAGTGGGTTCTCCCGATGGATCCGCCACTTTCAGCAACTTCGGATATACATCACCCACGCGACCCGCCAAAGCATAGACTCCCGTTTCTTCGACGGTACCGCCGGCAACGTTGTTTCCTGAATTTGTTTCCGAGCACGCTGCGAACATAAAGGCGAGCAGCATCGCCATTTTGCAGACAAGTTGTCCGCTAATTTTTAAGTAATTCATTGTTTCCTCCAGCTCTATTTTTTTAATTCTTGTTTCTGTGTCAGCGGGAAAAGCTGCATGTTCAGGCGATAGACTTCGTCTGTGGCCGCATTTTTCCGAGCAATGGCAACAACCCTTTTACGGCAATCAGCAATTTCTTGCACGATTTCATCGTAGCCGTCTTTCGTGATACCGAACGTGACACCGGAAAAATTTCGTTTATCCGGAGAAACACCTTCAATCGCCTCAAGCGCGAGTTCACCCATTTGGCGGTGCATCGTGCGAACAGCCACAGGCGTTACCGCCATGGGGCCCGTTGTCAAGGATTTTTCCGTTTGTACGTAATTACCTTCGGCATTTTTAACCAAGAAGCCACCTTTGACAAGGAAATTAAGCACTTCGCTGACTTCAGCAGCGGTGATTTCAGGGCGGCATGCATGAGCAAGCGCAAGCGGCTTTGCACCTGGCATTGATGGAGCAAGTTCACGGATGACTGGATTTTTCCAACTTTCAAAAAAGCGAAATGCATCGCCTTCCAATATTTTTGCTTTGTGAGCGTCTGCAATCGCAAGCATCTTGCTGAACGCAGCCTTCTTTTCATCATCCGTTTTTGCATGGTCAAAATGGACCATTTCGGTGAAATATTCGCGTTCATAATCGACCAAGCGCATGGCATCTGCCACGCGAGCTGTCGCCGAATCGCTCAAGTTAAAGCGGCCTTCGCTCACGTATTTCAGATAAACACGCGAAGAAAAACCAGCTTCGGTCGCGAACGTCTGCCACGTAAATGCAGAACTCGCCTTTTTATCAGCGTAGTAGTCCGCAATATACTGGCGATAGCTCGTATATTCTAGTATTTCTTTCATTTTTCCTCCTTACGACAATCCCCAAATTTTTTCAGGGTCCGTAAAAAAACGAATTGCGGCTCTTTTTCGTCCGTTTCGTTCCTGAAATCAAATATACAACATATTTTTCAAAAACACAATAGTTTTACAACACAAAATATTGATTTTTACAAAATTTTTAAAGTTTTTGTAAAGTACTATCAAAATTTAAGCATTTTTCACAACACAAATGTATTGTAGGAATAAACCACTGGATCGCCTCTGCCCTTATAGAGTCTGGATGAAGTTATAGGAGATTCCCGCCTTCGCGGGAATGACAAGATGGCGGCTCTGAGGCCGCCATGACGCTTATCCTTGGCCTTGCGATTCGCGCATGCGGCGGCGAGCGCGGGAACCGGGGCGGTTACGGCGATGACGGCGACCACCGTTTTGCGGATTCGGGGTATTGTCGGCCGGAACGTTTTGTGAGTTCACGTTCTGGGCAGGATTGCGAGAGATCTGCTCGGAATTGCGCGGCGCATTGTTACGCTGCTGATTTTCAGCATTTGCATTACGGGCGTTCTCGCGATTTTCATTGCGGTTGTCCTTGCGACCGCGCGGTCCGCGATTAGCCTTCTGAGAACCGTTATTATTGCGAGTTTCTGCAGCACGAGCCTGAGCTTCTTCGCGAGACATGCGCCCGCGAGAATTGCGCATCAAACTTTCGGCTGTCTCTTTTTGCGGAGGCGGGAGTTTCTCGTAAATGCTCTGATCGCCTTCCGGGATTTTCACGCGGGTAAGTTTTTCAATCCCACGCAAATCGGATTCTTCGTCCGGAGAGCAGAACGAAATGGCGACACCTTCTTTGCCCGCACGCGCCGTACGACCAATGCGATGCACGAACGTTTCATGTTCATTGGGCAAGTCGTAATTGAACACATGGCTCACATCGTCCACGTCAATGCCGCGTGCCGCAATGTCTGTCGCCACAAGAACTCGAATTTGTTCGCACTTGAAATTTCCAAGAGCTTCTTGACGGCGGTTCTGGCTTTTGTTACCGTGAATCGCAGCACACTTGACACCAGCCTTTTCAAGCACGCGCACAATTTTATCCGCACCATGCTTTGTACGACAGAAGACAAGCACCTTTTTCATTTCAGGGTGTTCCGCCAAGAGTTCCTTGAGGAGCGCACCCTTGCGGCGCTTGTCAATACGGTACAGTTCCTGTCGGATGCGTTCAATCGGAGTGCTCTGCGGAGCAACTTCTACCTGCACCGGGTTCGGGCGCAAAATCGTCGAAGCAAGTTTCAGAATTTCATCCGGCATCGTTGCGCTAAAGAACAAATTCTGTCTATCCGGCGGGAGCATCGCGACCACTTTGCGGATATCATGGATAAAGCCCATATCCAACATGCGGTCTGCTTCGTCCAAAACAAAAAATTCCAATTTCTTTAGCGATACAGCCTTTTGCCCAATCAAATCAAGCAGGCGCCCCGGAGTAGCAACAAGCACATCGACACCGCGAACAAGTTTTTGCTTTTGCGGATTGTCATTCACGCCACCAAAAATACACGTCGTCGAAATTGCCGTGAACTGCGCATATTCCTTGAAGCAGTCTTCCACTTGGATGGCTAGTTCTCGCGTCGGCAAAAGAATTAACGCACGGCAAGTTTTGGGAGAACGGAACTTCCCAGAATCAAGCAAGCGTTGCAAAATCGGGAGAGCAAATGCAGCCGTCTTACCGGTCCCCGTCTGTGCAATTCCCAAAAGGTCCTTGCCTTCGAGAAGGCTCGGAATAGAGCGTTCTTGAATCGGAGTCGGAGTTTCATAACCAACAGCGCGGATTGCCCGCTGCAACGGATTTGCCAAAGGAAGTTCTTCAAATTTCATACGGGGCAAAGATAGAAAAAGAGAAAGCGCACCCAAAGATTCGCCTAGTGTTTGCGGCGATCCATTCCTGCATGAGACGCGTAAAACGCCTTTTTGTCTTCGTACATGCGGGCATCGATTACGTTAATAAACGTATCGACACTTTCCGTTTTCGCATGGAGTTTATGGGACCCGACCGAGACGGACAACACATAAGGTTTAGATCCACCCTTGTTAAATCCATCAAAACAAGTACGAATCTTGGCGATACACTTTTCTACATCGCCATCATTTTGCGTATTAAGTAATACAATAAATTCGTCACCGGCATAACGAATAACACTTCCACCGTTGTTCACAGCAGACTTAAGGATTCGCGCCGATATCACCAACGCATCGTCACCCACAGCGTGCCCAAATTCATCGTTGATATGCTTGAAGCCGTTCAAATCTATCATAATCCCCGTAACTTCCATCTTGGGGTTTTGGACATACTTTTTCAGCAAATAAAGCAAGTAAGAGCGATTGAACAAACCCGTAAGTTGATCATAGTAAATCATCTCGTTTTGCAAACTTGCCAAGACACCTGCAATCGAAACAGCAATACTTGTGGGGATAACAGAAATTCCGTAGAAAAGCGACTGGATTATACCACCGACGAGAATTGGCACAATATAAACCCATATCGGGAAAAATTTGAGAGCTCCACCTTTCGCCTTGCTTTTAAAATAAATAACCAAGCTATAGACTACTAGCGAGTAATCTATCAGCATATACAAAAAATACAAATAAGTTCTAGAATATAGGTTGTTATCGTCAATAGAGAATACGATTGGGACAAAGAAATTTATTACAAGTAAAATAAGACCCGTTCCGACAACTGAATTCACCACTATTCGCGAGCGGTTCGGCATTCCCCCGTTCAAATGGAACGACAAGAATCGCACCCAAAAAAAGACAGCCAGCATGTTCGCAGCAAAAAGCCATGTACTCGTAAAATAGACCGCAATCTTAGGAAGCAGGCCAGTCACACCTTTCATGGTATAAGAAATGGGATCGGCAATACAACTAGTCATGGCCAGGAACATCATCATTAACAAGTTCCTGTTCGCCCGACTCCTCGTTTGAAAACGCCACAAGTTACACACTATCATGACGGCAATCAAAACTATTCCGATTGCGTTTGTAACATATATGCTTTCTAGATTAAAAAGCGGCTCCATATATCCAACCTTATCTATAAGTATACATTTTATTTAAGGAATCGAAAGCAAAGATATCTTCACAAACGAAGATTTTCATGTTATATGGATTTGCAAAAAAGGCGACCCTAAGGCCGCCTTGAAATTTTTGAGATGGTGATTCTAATTATGCACCCAACTTGGCTCTAATCCAGTTGTTCGCGTTGGCGATAGCACCGGCAATCTTTTCGACTTCCTTGGTACCAGCCTGAGCGCGGTCCGGACGTCCACCGCCGCGGCCACCACAAGCAGCGGCGAGATCCTTGACGAGGTCGCCAGCCTTGATGCCCTTGGCCTGAACATTCTTGCCGACCATCACAGCGATGCTACCGGCACCGTTATCCTTGTTTGCAATCACGGCTACGCTATCCAAGTCAAGCTTGTTCTGAACGCCGTCGAGCAAGTTCTTGTACTTTTCGTCCGGCAAGGAGAGTTCGCGCACGTAGAGGTTCACGCCCATCACGTTGATGCCACCGTTCAAGAGTTCGGCAGCAGCAAGCGTTGCAAGTTCGAGCTTCACAGATTGCAGACTCTTTTCCAAGTTCTGAGTCTTGGCAAACGTCTGCTGAATGCGGTCGAGAACTTCGGCGTCCTTGCAGCGGAGCTGTTCACGGAGAGCAGTGAGAATCTGCGTACCGGCGCGGAGGAGGCTCAAGGCGCCACGGCCAGAAACAGCTTCGATACGGCGCACACCAGCGGACACGCTTGATTCGCTCACGATCTTCACGAGACCGATGTTACCGGTATTCTGCACGTGCAAGCCACCGCAGAGTTCCTTGGAGAATTCTTCGTTGCAAGCGCCCATCTTCACAACGCGGACTTCATCGCCATACTTTTCACCGAACAGAGCCATAGCACCGCTTGCCTTAGCTTCGTCAACACCCATCACCTGAGTATTGACCGGCAAACATTCCATGACCTTTGCGTTCACGATGTCTTCGACCTTCTGGATTTCTTCGGCGGTCATTGCGCTGAAGTGGCTGAAGTCAAAGCGGAGAAGTTCGTTCGAAACGAAGCTACCCTGCTGCTGCACGTGAGTGCCAAGCACCTGACGGAGAGCGGCCTGGAGCAAGTGAGTTGCAGAGTGGTTCTTGCGGATGTCGTTACGGCGGTCGTTATCGACAGTCGCCATGAACACGGCGCCCATCGTTTCTTCGTTAGCCGAACCCTTCTTCACCTTACCGCGGCAGAGGGCGGTATCATTCACCTTCACGGTGTCGAACACGTCAATTTCGAGGTCAGCAGAAACGAGCGTTCCCTTGTCGCCAACCTGACCACCCATTTCGGCATAGAACGGAGAGGTTTCAAGCACGATGCTCAAAACGCCCTTGTCTTCACGCCAACGAACAACCTTCGTTTCGCAAGCGGAGAGTTCATAACCGACAAACTTTGTGCTAGCTTCGCTGTACTGCGTCCAGCCTTCGGTACCCATCGTGTTGATGCCCTGCTTCATGTTAGCGCGGGCGCGGGCCTTCTGTTCTTCCATGCACTTGTTATAGCCTTCTTCGTCAATCGTAAGGCCTTTTTCTTCGGCGAGGATACCAGTGAGGTCCGGCGGGAATCCATAAGTATCATAGAGCAAGAACACCTTGTCGCCCGGAATCTTGTCGCCCTTCTTGAGTTCGGCAGAGATAGCAGCAAAGCGTTCGAGACCAGCGTCGAGCGTGCGGATAAAGCTTTCTTCTTCGCTCTTGATCACGGAAGCGACGAATTCCTTGCGTTCGCGAATTTCCGGGAAGGCGTCACCCATCGTGTCGGCAAGCACCTGAACGAGCTGGCAGATGAACGGCTTCTTCTGACCGAGGAGGCGAGCAAAGCGGCTTGCGCGGCGGAGAATGCGGCGAAGCACGTAGCCACGGCCTTCGTTGCTCGGGAGAGCGCCATCGGCAATTGCAAACGAAATAGCACGGATGTGGTCGGCAATCACGCGGTGCGGAGTGCCGGCTTCGCCATCGTTGTACGGAACGCCAGAGAGTTCAGCAATCTTTGCAATGATCGGGGTGAACACGTCGGTGTCGTAGTTGCTGGTCTTGCCCTGAAGAATAGCGCAGATTCGTTCGAAACCCATACCGGTATCGACGTTCTTAGCCTTCAGCGGAATCAGGGAGCCGTCGCTCACGCGTTCGTACTGCATGAACACGTTATTCCAAATTTCAATGTAGCGGTCGTTTTCGCCGTTCACGCCCTTGATCGGGTCCTTGAACGTTTCGGCCTGCGTAGCGAGGTCGCCGCGGTCATAGTGGATTTCGGAGCAGGGGCCGCACGGACCGGTGTCGCCCATTTCCCAGAAGTTGGAGTGAGCGTCAAAACGCATGATGCGGTCATCCGGAAGACCGGACACGTCCTTCCAAATCTGCCAGGCTTCGTCGTCATCCTGGTACACTGTTGCGAACAGACGTTCCTTCGGGAGCTTCCAAACTTCGGTCAGGAGTTCCCAAGCCCAAGAAATCGCTTCTTTCTTGTAGTAGTCGCCGAAGCTCCAGTTACCGAGCATTTCGAAGAAGGTGTGGTGGTAGTTGTCGCGACCCACCACGTCGAGGTCGTTGTGCTTACCGGACACGCGAAGGCACTTCTGGCTGTTGCATGCGCGCTTCCAACCCTTCGGATTGTCACCCAGGAAGATAGCCTTGAACTGGTTCATGCCCGCGTTCGTGAACATGAGCGTCGGGTCGTCATGCGGAACCACCGGCGAAGAACGCACAAAGAGGTGGCCCTTGGATTCAAAGAACTTGATGAAAGATTCGCGCACCTGCGCAGAAGTCATTTTTTCGGACATAGCTATTCCTTTGATTTTTTACGAGCCCAAAGATAGAAAAAAAAGGAGATGCCCGCACGGAGGCGGGCATGACAAAGCACCAATAACTATTGACTAATGACTACTGACCAACAACTAATAAATCTTTTTCATGTCGGTGAGGTGGCCTTCTTTTTCATGGAAAAGCTTGAGCGAGCCACCCTGAATCTTTTGGAAAATCGAGGTCAACTTCGTCACAACAGCAGCTTCTTCAAAGCCAACTTCGTTATAGGCAGTTTCGCCAATTACAATCCCGACATTCATCATATCCGGAGCTTTGCGGCGCAAATAGTCCAAGAATTCTTCGTCGCTGTTAATCACATCTGTAGGCGTCAGCTTTTCAAATTCAGACGGGTCGCGCGTACTCACATGCAACGGATATATATCGTCAGCTACGACCTGTTTTGAATTCAAGTAAAGAACATTACCAACATACAAACTGATAGAATCATTCAGCACCTGACGCACTTCGACCAACACATCGCTCGTCACAGCCGCTTCTTGAATATCCAGTTTAGAGGGGGCGCAAGCCATAAAAGCAAGCGAAATTGCAGTAAGAGCCAATAAGGCAAGTTTTTTCATGATAATCCTCTTTTGTAGTTGGTCTATATTTACAATCCAATATATAAAAAAGGGCTAGCGCGCAGCCAGCCCAACTTTAACTTTTTCGATAAAAACAGAATTTACATTCCGCCCGCGATAAAGCCATCTTTCTGGAGCAATTCGGCGGTCTTGTTTATCGAACCATTGGCTGCATGGGTCTTACCAATACGGTTATAGGCTTCGTACTTAATTGTCGCTTTCCAGACAATCTTACGTTCAGCAATGGAGAGCAAAGCAAGTTCTTCATTAAACGTATCGATGGCGTTACCATAAAGGCCGATTTTCGTGAACGTCTTTATCAAAACGTACTTTGCGTTATTCTGCTTGGCAAATTCCGCCAACGGGGATTCCGAAAGCGTCACTTCGTCGGTTTCGTGGAACGCAATGGCATTTACGCCATATGTCCCACCAAGTGAACTCGCCATCATATCCGCAACTTTATTTGCAAAGTCCCTAAGTGTACTGTTAGCGGTAGCCATAACAACAACCGTTTCACCCTTAAGCGCATAGACCTTTTCGAAATTGGACTGTCCGATATTCGTGATGGAACAGCCAGCCAAAAGAAAGGAGACTAAGAGAACAGACAAAAGCTTTTTCATTATTTGCTCCTTACAATCTTATTGGTTTTAAAGTCATTGACGATTTCCTTAACCAAGTAATGTCTAGCAAAGCTACCACCCGTCCTGATGGACATTTTCCACACAACCTTACGGGTGTCGCAGTTGAACATCGTTGGCAAATATTCAACCGTAACAGCCGAATTCATGGATTCAAGACCCATGCCAAGCACCATAGCATAATTGCCGCCACAATTGTCGAGCACCTGAGAGATGGGCACTGGATTAATAGATAGTTTTTCGTTGTAAATAAATTCCGTTTCCAAATCCAAATCGGAAGCATTCGCATTCCACACGGAATCTATCTTTTGCGTCAAATTTTCGTGCATGGCTCGTTCGTTCACAAGCACGTACAACTTTTTCCCAGAAATTTCAAGCCCCGGTTCCGAGACACGGTGAACTTCGTTTGCGGCGCAGCCAAATAAAGCAACGGCAAGCAAGGCAATAACGGCACAATATTTTATTTTCATGCGTTTATCCAACAAGTAAAATGATTTATTACAAATTTTCCATTCAAAATAGAAAAAAAATTGTACTTGTCCATAAAACTTTATAAAAACGTCCAAGAATAAGAAAAGCCTCCTGGATTGCTCCAGGAGGCGAACCATCACACCAATACTTTTTTAGTTAACTTCGTAGTCCAAGATGAGACGGCAAACACCTTTTTCGACGATGACGTTATCCGGGCGGAGGTTGACACGTTCCATTTCCCAGTCGCCTCTTCCCCAGCGTTCGTAGTCAATATCTTCGCCATTGAAATCGTCCTGCCAGAGCATCGTGAAGCCCTTGGTTGCGGCATCATAAGAATAGACGCGGACGTAGTCAATTTGCTGTTCAACCGGAAGGCCAATTCCCTTGTTCCATGCACCGGTCCAAGCCGTGCTCTTGGATGCCCAGAGGTTAAAGCGGAGAGTCTGATCTTCGGTCAAGAAAGCAACCTGGTCAGCATCGGCGTGAGAACCACGGCTGAGTCCAATAGGATCGCGGCGGATTTCGACACTGTCGATTTCCCAAGCAACGTATTCCGGAGTCCAGACGATTGCATAAAGGTGGAAATCCTGCGTAGCGTCAAAGCCATATTCGTGAAGCGGCTTGCTTTCAGAAGAAGTATTTGCCTTGATAGACGGGTCACCTTCACGGGTGATAATGTTGGACTGCCACTTGTCCGGGGCCTTGCCAAGCACTTCGATATCAATTTCGTTCCACGGCTTTTCACCCTTTTCCCAAGAATCATCGTAGTAAAGGAACATGGAGCTCACAGAACCAGAAATTGCAGCCATCTTCATGCGGGCTTCAAAACGGCCATACTTGAACTGGACCTTACCGGAAAGTTCTGCACCATAGAAGGAGTAAGTCTTCGTAGGATCAAGTTCCGTAAGTGTCGGCACAGCATAAGTAAACTGGGATGCTGCAGAAGAAGCAACCGAGCTAGAAGACAAATCCACCGGAAGAGCACCATTGGAGCTAGAAGATACGCCCGGAAGGACTGCGTCAGAGCTGGAGGAAAGGCCAGTCGGCGGAACTACAGCGTCAGAACTGGAGGATTCACCAGCCGGAACCGTTGCATTAGAGCTAGAAGATATAGCACCAGGCTGATTCTGAGCATTAGCAAAATTTGCAGTATCATTCGAATCGGAGCATGCAGTCATGAGCGCCACAGCTACCATCGGAAGAATAATCTTTTTCATAATTGACCTCTTAATTTCTTAATCATAAGATACCTTTTGTTCTGATTCTGCGTATACACAGCAAGAGGAATTTCAGAACTAACCGTATCAACCGTATTTTACACATTTTGGTCGTAATTTTACATAAAAAATCATCTTTTTCAATTTTTGGTCAACCTTTGGCCATGTAAGCATTTCGTAAGCGAACTTTTGGGCGAAATTGGTGCATTTCATACCTTGCCCACCCCTTTTTAAATATGTATATTGCGTTTTACATTGAAAAAATGAAGAAAAAAAAGGAAAAGTCGTTGCAAAACCTTTTCCCCAACCAGAAAAGTTAGGTGATTTTTCAGTTGCATTAATGGTTTTGCACGAGCAAAAGAGGCTATATGCAGGAAGCATGGACAGGCTTTAAAGGCGGTCGCTGGCAAGAAGAAATTAACGTCCGCGACTTTATCCAGAAAAACTATACTCCCTACGACGGTGACAAGTCGTTCTTGCAGGGACCGACTGAAGCTACGAACAAGCTCTGGGCAGAACTCCAGGAACTACAGAAGAGAGAAATTGCAAAGGGTGGCGTCCTCGACATGGACACAGACGTTGTCTCCACTCTTACAAGCCACAACGCTGGCTACATTTCCGAAGAAACTAAGGATCTTGAAAAGATCGTAGGTCTCCAGACCGACAAACCGCTCAAGCGCGCATTCATGCCGTTCGGCGGCATCAAGATGGCTGAAGAATCTTGCAAGAACTACGGTTACACACCGAGCGAAGAACTTCACCGCATCTTTACTGAATTCCACAAGACTCACAACCAGGGCGTTTTCGACGCCTACACGCCGGCAATGCGTATGGCCCGCAAGGCCCACATCATTACGGGTCTTCCGGATACTTACGGCCGTGGCCGTATCGTCGGCGACTACCGCCGCGTTGCTCTTTACGGTATCGATTACCTCATCGCCCAGAAGAAGGCTGACAAGGCTCTGACCGATGAAACGGATATGCGCGAACACGTGATCCGCGAACGCGAAGAACTTGCCGAACAGATCAAGGCCCTCGAAGGCATGAAGGTCATGGCAAAGATTTACGGCTATGACATTTCCAAGCCGGCAACGAACGCACGCGAAGCTGTGCAGTGGCTCTACTTCGGTTACCTCGCTGCCATCAAGACGCAGAACGGTGCCGCCATGAGCGTTGGCCGCGTTTCTACCTTCCTCGACATTTACATGACCCGTGACTTGCAGAACGGCGTCATCAACGAAAGCGAAGCTCAGGAAATCATCGACCATTTCGTGATGAAGCTTCGCATGGTCAAGTTCGCCCGTATCACTAGCTACAACGAACTCTTCAGCGGTGACCCGGTGTGGGCTACGCTCGAAGTCGCTGGTCTCGGCCAGGATGGTCGCCATCAGGTGACCAAGAACGACTACCGCTTCTTGCACACGCTCGTGAACATGGGTCCGTCTCCGGAACCGAACCTCACGATTCTCTATAGCCCGCGCCTCCCGGCAAGCTTCAAGAAGTTCGCTGCAGAGATCTCCGTGAAGACCAGCGCCATCCAGTACGAAAACGATGACACGATGCGTCCGATCTGGGGCGATGACTACAGCATCTGCTGCTGCGTTTCTGCAACTCAGACTGGTAAGGAAATGCAGTTCTTCGGCGCTCGCGCAAACCTCGCCAAGACGCTCCTTTACGCCATCAACGGCGGTAAGGATGAATGCCTCGTGAAGGGTACGCAGGTTGGCCCGGAATATCCGCCTATCTCTAGCGAATACCTCAACTACGACGAAGTTGTCCACAAGTTTAGTCTCTACATGGATTGGCTTGCCCACTTGTACGTGAATACATTGAACTTGATTCACTATATGCACGACAAGTACTACTACGAAGCTGCCGAAATGGCTCTCATCGATACCAACGTTCGCCGTACGTTTGCAACGGGTATCGCAGGCTTCAGCCACGTTGTCGATAGCCTTTCTGCAATCAAGTACGCCAAGGTCAAGGTCATCCGTGACCCGGCTACCGGCCTCGCTCAGGACTTCCAGATCGAAGGCGACTTCCCGCGTTATGGAAACGACGACGACCGCGCAGACGATATCGCCGTTTGGCTCCTCAAGACGTTCATGGCCAAGATTAAGCAGACGCCGACCTACCGCGACTCTGAACCGACCACATCTATCCTTACCATTACAAGTAACGTTGTTTACGGTAAGGCAACGGGATCTCTCCCGGATGGTCGTAAGCAGGGTGAACCGTTCTCTCCGGGTGCAAGCCCGAGCTACGGTGCCGAAAAGAACGGCCTCTTGGCATCTCTCAACTCTGTTGCCAAGATTCCGTACGAATACGCTCTCGACGGTATCAGCAATACGCAGACCATCAACCCGGATGCACTCGGTCATGATGACGAAGAACGCACCAACAAGCTCGTGCAGGTTCTCGACGGTTACTTCGGCCAGAGCAGCCACCACTTGAACGTGAACGTGTTCGGTGTCGAAAAGCTCAAGGATGCCATGGAACATCCGGAGAAGGAAGAATACCAGAACTTCACGATCCGCGTTTCTGGCTACGCAGTGCGCTTCATCAAGCTCACTCGCGAACAGCAGCTCGACGTGATTGCCCGCCAGGCACACGGCGTGCTCTAATCGCTTGGAAAAGCTTAAAAAGGTTCCCGAAAGGGGACCTTTTTTTGTTATTGGGGGAATGCCGATTTATGAGGAAATGCGCGCGTTGAGATGCGGCGAAAAGACGCGGAAATGGGAAGGCGACGGTCTATGCCTCGATGTAATTTTCGTTCTTTTGGCGGCGGGCATAAACAGATTCCAGGAACTGGATAACAGAATCCTTGTCGCGTACAAGGCCACGCTTATGGCTCAAGCAAAAGCGCGATGCATTAAGCGACTTGAGCATTTTAATTTGCTGTTCGAGAATCTGCACGTTATAAACATCCGGTTCCCCATGCCCTACCATCGGATAAGTCGCATCACCCAAAAACACGAAATCGTCGACAACAAGAATCAACGAACCTTTCGCATGGCTATTCGGAATCGGTAAAATCTCGATATGCACGCCATCGTCAAACGAAAGCGGTGATGTCACAGAAACCTTTTCGCGGTCGTTCATCTCGCCAACAACTTTCGATGCATGCGAGCCGACATAAAGCGTATCGAAATCTAGCGAGACCTCTCCATTGCAATGACGCACAACGTTCAACAAGTGATCCCGATGGAAATGCGAAATGACGATATTCTTTTTCAGTGGAGCCGCGACATTACCATCACCTTTACAGGCCGCAAAAACGCGCGGCAAGGCATTGATAAAATCGACCGCCATATCGCAGGCGCCCACGTCAAATATCCACCAAGCACAATCGCCACGCACGGCGACCACGTCCGCACTCAGCGGCTCGTACGAAACCTGCAAATATTGGATTCTATCGTTTAACTTAACAATTCTCGGCACAACGCCAAAGATAGAAATTTTCCCTTACTCTTTATCCTTATAAACGATGGTGTAAACATCGTGAAATTCTAGGTACTTGACGCCAATATACTCTGCAGGGACTTTCACTCGATAATCGGCAAAACAAAGGCAATTATGCATGGGGCGACTATCATAATCTGGATAATATTCAAAAACATCATTAACCAATAAAGTATCGTCATGACGTTCCAATTTAACATCTGTTACATGTCCATATTCGGCACAACCAGAAATCGTATTCAGGAAAAAAACAGCAGAGCCGTCTTCGTTCATCACGAAATCAATAGATTCATCCCCCCATTCTGCTCTTTTTTCCAAATGTCCACCGCCACACGAACCTTCCCCCACCTCATAATCAGAGGATTTTTGAGATTCCGTGTTTAAGCCTGCAGAACCGCCAGCACCATTATCGACGCCAGAATCATCGGAACAAGCAGTAAACATCACAAAAGTAGCTACAGCCGCCATCAAAACGAGCAATGATTTTTTCATAAAGACTTCCTCCTCATCACTCTTTTAAATATAAATGAACAAGCATTTAAAAGATGCATAATTTCCGAACAATATCGCACCAAAACCCGCCACGACCGACTTTTTTTTCGAGGTTTGTATTATATAGAACAAAAACACTTTCACGCGATGCAAGACTTTTTTATTTTTGGAGCATGACTCTCGGAAGAATCAATAAGCTTGAAACGTTCGGATCGGTCGATGGACCGGGAATTCGATTTGTCGTATTTACGCAGGGCTGCCCCATGCGCTGCAAGTTCTGCCACAATCCGGAAACGTGGGACTTTGGTACCAAAAGCGCAAACGGAACACCAAATGAATCGTTTGAAATAAGCGCCGAAGACTTGCTGAAAAAAGCCGTACGCTACAAGCCCTACTGGGGAACCGATGGTGGCATCACCGTAAGCGGCGGCGAACCTCTTGCACAAATCGATTTTATGATCGAGTTCTTCGAAGCTGCAAAAGCGGCGGGAGTCCACACGTGCGTCGACACAAGCGGCATCACGTTCCGACGCACCGGTGACGCGTTCGCAAAAATCGAACGCTTGATGAAAGCGACCGACCTTCTGCTCGTCGACATTAAGCACATTGATGGCGAGGCTCACAAAGAACTCACTGGCCTTGGTAATGAAAACATCATCGAATTTTTCCGTTACCTTGACCGTATCCAAAAGCCCATCTGGATCCGCCACGTGCTCGTGCCAGGCATCAGCGACAATGACGAAGCCCTCACGCGCACCCGCGACTTCATCCGCACATTAAGCAACGTCAAGCGCGTCGAAGTCCTCCCCTACCACGCATTTGCTCTCAGCAAGTACCAGGAACTTGGCATCGATTACGCCCTCAAGGACACGCAAACGCCCACCGCCGAACGCGTCAAGAACGCGAACGAAATTCTCGAAACCGCAAAATACACCGGCTGGATGAAGAAATAGGAAGGATTGCGCTATACGAGATGGCGATCCCGGCACAAGGCCGGGATGACAGCGCAAAAAAGGAGATGCCCGCTCGGAGACCGGCATGACGTTCATTTCATACAAGTAAGGTCACAAGCAGCACATGAAAAACATTAAAAATGCTTTAAAAAAAATCTTTTTGATTCTATTAATTCCAATTATCGCCCTTCTTTGTTTTACATTTAAAATAAAGGATTTCTCTATTTGTCTAAACCTAGAAAAATGTGCTATTGATGCTAGTATTTTATCGTATAGTCCTTTCGTAGATTCCCTAGATCTATTTGTTTTAAAAGGAGGAGAAGGAAACGCAACAGATTACTTCTTATACGATGGTTTCCGAATCCACTGCATTTCAGATAGTTCTTCTTTAACTCTAGACGACCGTAATGTTTGGGATGGAAAATTTGAAGGAAACAGCCTTGTATATCCAAGACCACATGTAGCCGACGATGTATTGCTATTTAGAATCCAAAGGATTCTAGACTTATTTTATCTTGTAGAAGTAAATGAGAATTTGATTGATATTACATATTGGTTTTTCACAAACAACAGCTGTAAAAAAGATTTCGTTAATTAGAACCCGTTTTATCAAAATTTCGCTCAAAACTTCAGCAAGAGGCAACATAAAAAAAGACGACCCCGGAATAAATCCGGGGTGACAATTCAACCGAGCTTTCGTTCAAAACCGAGCGAGAGCAGGAATCAACTTCGCGTAGCGTACCCACACATTCCAGCAAGGGATAAGAAACAAGTAAGGTCACAAGCTACATCTTGACACGGAAACAAGTTTCCGACAAGATATGTTTGCGACATCCTTCGACGAACAACGAACTACGTCCATTTCCCGCGCTAAAGCGCGGAGTCTCAGTAACAAGGCGTCGAATCCCCGAAGCCGTTTGCTTTTCAAATTTCGTTCAAAACCGAGCGAGACAAAGAACGCTTTGGCGTAGCGTATAATAATACGTGAGCCAAAGCGTGATGCAGTATCGCGATGCGTTTTCAGCGAAATTTTAGCCCTTGATTGCGTCGCCCATCGAGAACATCGGCATATACATAGCAATTAGGAGGCCACCGACAGCGCCGCCCAAGAACACGATGATAAGCGGTTCAATCATACTCACGACGGCGTCCACGGCCGCGTCCACTTCTTCATCGTAGAAGTCTGCGAGTTTCAAAAGCATACCGCCCAAGTTACCAGTCTTTTCACCAACGCCCGTCATCTGGATCACCATGGGCGGGAAAATGCCCACTTCTTCCATCGGCTCGGCAATGGACTTACCACCTGCAATACCAATCGATATTTTATAAATTGCCTTTTCAACAACTTTATTACCTGCGGTTGTCGCAACGACCTTCAGAGCATCCATCACAGACACACCGGCGTTCAAAAGCGTTCCAAGCGTTCTCGAAAAACCTGCCGTTGCGGACTTAATTTGCAAATCGCCTAGCTTGGGTAGTTTCAAGGTAAACTTGTCCATCGCAAATTGCGCCGCCGGTATTCGCATTATCATTTTATATGCAAAGATGACAATAACAAGTCCGATAAACATGAACGCGCCGTTATTTCGAACAAAGTCAGAAATATTCATCACGACCTGCGTCGGGGCAGGGAGTTCTGCGTCGAGAGCCGCGAACTGTTCAGCGAACGTCGGCACCACGAACGTCATAAGTGCAATCACCACCACGATACCCACGATAATAACCATGATCGGGTAGGTCAAAGCTTTTTTCACCTTGCGTTTGAGGCGCTGGTTATTTTCGAGCGTTTCGGCCAAACGAGCAAGAATGCCTTCAAGAATACCGCCCGCTTCACCTGCGGCCACCATGTTGCAATACAGGGAGTCAAATACTTTCGGGTGTTGCGCCAAAGCATCGGCAAGCGAAGAACCACCGTTAATCGACTGCGTGAGTTTATGCACAACAGCCTTGAGTTCCGGGTTTTCACACTGCGCTTCAAGAATGTTCAAGCACTGCAACATCGGAAGACCAGCCGAGCACATAGACGAGAACATACGCGTAAAACGAGTAATATCTTCAGTCTTAATGCCCGAACCAATCTTGATCTTGATTTCAGTCGGCTTTTTCTTGAGGCTCGTGATAATCAAGCGACGACGGAGCAAAAGGGCTTCGGCTTCGGCCTTGTCCTTCGCTTCAAGAGTTCCTTCGAAGCTATTGCCCTGCGAATTTTGGGCTTTATACAAAAATTCAGCCATTGATTACACCCCTTCTTTTACGAACAACTGTTCCAACTGGTCCGGACTCGACGAACGGGCTAGAGCATCAAAGCGGTCAATCTTGTGATTCTTGACAAGTTCACACAAGCACATATTCATCGTATTCATGCCGAACTTCTGACCAATTTCAATCATGGATTCAATCTGATGAACCTTGTCATCACGGATTAGAGCGCGAATACCCGGCGTCACGTTCATGACTTCGTATGCCATCACACGACCACCGCCAATTTTCGGCAAAAGGGTCTGACAGATAACGCCCTGAAGCACAAACGAGAGCTGCGTACGCACGGTCTGCTGTTCGCCCTTCGGGAAAGCGTCAACCACACGGTTAATCGTCTGGACGCAAGAGTTTGTATGAAGCGTTGCAAAAGTCAAGTGACCCGTTTCAGCAATAGTAAGGGCAGCACGAATCGTTTCCAAGTCACGCATTTCGCCGATGAGCACCACGTCAGGGTCCTGACGGAGAGCCATCTTAAGAGCCTGGGCAAAGCTGTGCGTATCACTACCGACTTCGCGCTGGTTAATCATGCACCCCTGGTGCTTGTGCAAAAATTCGATCGGGTCTTCAACCGTCAAAATGTGGTCGTGACGTTCCTTGTTGATTTTATCAATCATTGCAGCCAAGGTCGTCGATTTACCAGAGCCGGTCGCACCTGTCACAAGGACAAGTCCGGAAGGGCGGGTCGTAAATTCGGCCATGATTTTCGGAAGACCGAGGTCCTTAAAAGTCTTGATTTCAAGAGGAATAATACGGAGCGCAAGAGCCACACAACCGCGCTGCAAGTATGCGTTAGCACGGAAACGCGCAAGGTTTGCAATACCGAATGAAAAGTCACATTCCTTTTGTTGCTCAAAAGTCTTTTTCTGGGCTTCATTCATCAAGCTGTAAGTCATACGCATGGTTTCGTCGGGCTTGAGCTTGTTTTCTCCGATAGGAGTGAGCTTACCGGAAAGACGAATAAGAGGAGGCGAACCGGCTGTGATATGCAAGTCGGAAGCGCCCCGTTTAACCATTTCTGCTAAAAGATCCTGAATGTTATATGCCATATTCTAGAATATAACTTAAAAAGCTCAAAAATTTCATAAATTCTTTACACAATGCGTTCTTCCACTTATAAAATACTCGCATGGGTAGGGGCAATCATTTTCTTCGCGTTTGCATTTTACGCGATTGAATCGCATTCCCGCCCAAAACTGAACTTCCCGGAGACGGTCGTGAATTTCACCGCCGACAACGTGATGGGGGGTAAGTCGGACTACGCAAGCGAGAAAGGGACAGCAACGCTCATTGTACTTACTGCATCCTGGTGCCCCGCATGCCGGGCTGAACTGCCTGTACTCAAGCAGTTCTACGAAGAATTCGAGCCCAAGGGACTTAAAATCTTAATGATTGACGAGGACGATTCAAAAAAGGTCGCCCGCAAGTACAAAAAAAGCATGGACATTCCGTGGACGATGCTCCACTGGAACTACGACGCCATCAAGGCACTTGGAAACCCGGGCGTGATTCCGGTCAGCTTTGTCGTGGACAAGGACGACAAGATCCAGCATGTCGATGTCGGATCGCTGAATGAACTGAAAGTCCGCCACGAGCTAAAGAGACTGCTGGGATTGTAATACAAGATGGCGCCCCCGGAACTAGTCCGGGGTGACAATGTAAGGGGCTGTTGCGCGTTAAGCAATGGGGCTCGGGAACAAAATCACGTCAGCGATTTCTTCTTTGCCGAGGGCGAGCATGAACAGGCGGTCTAGCCCAAGCGCCACACCGGAACAAGCAGGCATTCCCGATTCAAGAGCAGCGAGAAAGCGTTCGTCCAGCGGAGGCAGAGGCTTGTTCATTGCACGGCGGATGTCCAAGTCAGCATTGAAGCGGCGGCGCTGCTCCACGGCATCTGTGAGTTCCGTATAACCGTTGCAGAGTTCCACCTGATTCACGAAAAGTTCAAAGCGGCGAGCCCACACACGACCGTCAGCGTCGGTGTAGGTCTGCGCAAGCGCAGCCTGCGATGGCGGATAATCCAAGATGAACTCGGGGCCGTTACTCGCCAGCGCGGGCTCGACCAAGAATACCATCATGTAGTCCCACCACTCTTCGCGAGTGAGCGTTTCGCTCCCAACAGGCACCGGGACATCACGTGCAGCACAAGCATCTGCAAAGTCCGAAAGTTTTTCGCAAAACGGATCGATACCAGCGTAGTTCTTAAACGCGTCAATCCAGCGGGTGCGGCGCGCGTTTAGTTTAGTCCCAATAATTTCGCTCACGAGGTCCTCGACTTCGTCCATGAGCTTTTCTTGCGGCATACCCACGCGGTACCATTCCACCATCGAAAATTCGTTGTTGTGGTGGCCGCCGAATTCATCCTTGCGGAACGATTTGGTAATCTGGAAAATGTCCCCGAAGTTCGCGGCAAGCAAACGCTTCATGTGAAATTCTGGGCTCGTCATCATGAACCGCTTCGGGTCTTCGATTTCAAAGTAATCAAGCTGCGGGTCCGTTCCACCATAGGCAGAAAGCACAGGCGTCTCGACTTCGAGCGCATTACGACGAACAAAGAAATCACGGACTTTGGTCATCAGCGCTTGGCGCCTGATCCAAGTTTCACGCGAACAGGTGGGCGCAAATGCGCCCGACTTTAAATTTTCCATTTATTCAGCTCCGGCTACACAACGGACAGCAAGATAGAAACTCGGGTCCACCGTGATAGAGCCAACATCCTTGTCTGAAGCAAACATGGTGCGAGCTTTGCCGCGAGAATCGGTATCGACATCCGCCGTCCAAAAATAGGCGCCATCGCCCATCGTCGTGCAGACGCCGCTCTTGTTGGCGTAACCGCCGAACATGGCCGTAAACGCGTAATCGTCGCTGCCGTTGCTCTTGAGTTTGAGAGCGGCTTCGCGAGAACCGCCTGCATAGTCTTCAAGCTTTTTCCAGTCTGCATCCGTAGCGAGATGATAGCCATCCGGGCAAGCAGTCTTGGCGGCTTCCTGCGTGTAGAGGCGGCCAAAGGTCTTGCAATTTCCATCATCGCGGTCATAGCACATCGAACCATCCTTGGCATCGTAATTCAAGTTTTCTACGAACCAATTAACACCGCCAATTTCCTTGACCTTATAAACTTGTTTGTCACGTTTGTCAACAAAGTTTTTGAAAACAGGGCAACGAGTGCTGAAACCTTCGGCAGAAAGAATCGGATCCACCTTGCCTTTCCATGCCGTACAGAAGCGGAACAACTGACCGCCTGGGAGCGACGATTTTGCAGCCTTGTGCTTCGCGGCCCAAGATTTCACATAATTCACGCCCGTCACAGCAGTATCCGGAATCGAGAGCACCTTGGCATACTTGCTCGTGTAAGCGGCATACGTTCCGGCAACAGACATCGGAGCCTTCCAGAAGCCTTCCGTAAGACCCGTACGGAGAGCGGCAAAAACCGGCGACGGCTTATAAACCTTGATTGTCTTATCGACCATCTGCTCCGGATTCTTTTTGCAGTCGACATCATGATTGATAGCCATCAAAGAATTTGCATCCACCTTGCATTGGGCAAGACACTTTGTTCGTGCCGCACCTTTCTTAGGGCACGGTTTCCAGACCGTCGTATCGACACTCACAAGGGACTGTTTTCCAAAAGCCTTTGTCTTCGTTGCAACCTTTGCCACTTCGTCAAGCGTCTTGAGAGCCTTGCCACTCCCCTTTTCGGCATCGTTAAACAAATACTTGATTACACCCGTGCAAGCATTGGCCGCATTGGCCATCCCGCAAACTTTTGTTCCAAATCCATACGCGAATTGCGATGGGCAAGCAGCAAAAGCTTCATCCGGCATCTGCTTGAAAACCTTTGCATAAATATTGGACGCGTTCTTTGCAGACATCTTGCCGCAATAAATTTCTTCCATTTCACCGGAATCAACAATTTTACGAACCTTTTTCCAGTTGTTCGAATCGACAGCGTTGCGGAGAGCCTCCTGCGCAAACGCCCCCTGAGCCAAAAATGCGGAAATCAAACCCGCCACAAAAAACTTCTTCATTTTTTCCTCTTTTTACCTTTACTGGATCCTGCTCCTTCGAACCTAACTCAACTAAGTCAACAAGTTGACTAGTTTCGTATATCGACTTCGCTCAGGATGACCATTGAATAGTTTAAATATATTACGAATTATAACCAATACTTAACGCAGATGCAAAAAAATTGTTGCACACTAATAATATTTTACTATTGCTAGCCACCTGTTATGTAGGTTTTCTATCTTTGGCACCATGTTTAATGCAGAACTCACACGCAATGAATTCCCGATGCTAGTCGCTGGCGACAAGGAGCAAAAGCCCCTCGCCTTTTTGGACAGCACCGCCACGACTCAAAAACCCGCCTGCGTCATTGATGCGATGGACGATTTTTACCGCGAACATTACAGTTCCGTAAAACGCGGCGTTTACCGCTTGAGCGCCCGCACCACGGAAGCGTTCGAAAAGACGCGCAAGGACATTGCGAAGTTCATCAACGCAAAAACCGAAGACGAAATTGTGTTCACCCGCGGCACCACCGAGAGCATCAATCTCGTGGCCTGGAGCTACGGACGCAAATTCTTTAACGAAGGCGACGAAGTCTTAATCAGCGCTTTGGAACATCACGCAAACATCGTGAGCTGGCAACTCGTTGCCGAAATGAAAGGCGCTAAAATCAAGGTCATCCCCGTCAAGGACGATGGCGACTTGGATTTGGCAGCACTTCCCAGCCTCCTCACGCCGCGCACCAAGATGGTCGCCGTTGCCCACGTAAGCAACTCCGTCGGCACAGTCAACCCAATTGAAGAAATCATCGCCACAGTACGCAAGTTTGCCCCACAGGCAAAAGTTTTGATTGACGCCGCCCAGAGTTCTAGCCACATCAAGATTGACGTGCAAAAGCTCGACTGCGATTTTCTCGCCTTCAGCGGTCACAAGATGTACGGTCCGACCGGAATTGGCGTGCTTTACGGCAAATACGATGTACTCGACAGCATGCCACCTTGGCACGGCGGTGGCGAAATGATCAAGAACGTGACTTTCGAAAAGACAACCTACGCTGATGTGCCAGCCCGCTTTGAAGCTGGTACCCCTGCCATTGCCGAAGTTATCGGCCTTGGAAAAGCGGTGGAATGGCTGAACGAAAAAGGCCTCGACAACATCCGTGAACACGAAGCTCAAATTACGCAGTACGCCTTGAAGCAGCTCGCCGAAATTCCGCAAGTAAAAGTTCTTGGCAATCCGAAGGAACGTGGTGCACTCATCAGCATTACTTTGGACGGAATTGCCGTTGGTGATGCAGCGATGATTCTCGACGAAGAAAACGTCGCCGTGCGCAGCGGGCACCATTGCGCGCAACCCGTGATGGACCGCTTTGGGCTTGACGCCACGCTCCGCTTGAGCTTTGGCGCCTACACGCTCGAACGCGACATCGACCGTTTTGTTGCGGGAATCAAGCGCGTGATCAGGCTGTTCGCATAAGAGACAAACGGCAAGCAATAAAACGCAGGACGCGCACGCGAAATTCGCAAGAAACGCGCAAAGATTTGAAAAGGTAGTCTAAGGACTACCTTTTTTTTGTTACAGGCTCATTTATTTGACGCTTTTTCCTGCATCGCTTTGGCTTCCTGAATCTTTTCTTCAGGAATTCCAAGTTGGCGCATAACATCCAAAGCATTGTCGAAACCCTTTTCGAGTCCTTTTTCAAGACTAGCTTTTTCAGCGGCACGGCGAGCATCCCCGGCGCTTACAAAGCCCATCCTCTGTCCGATACTTTTCCATGCCATCTGAAGATCCTCCACGGTACTTTCGTCAATATACTCTCCCAAATATAATATGATTTTTTCGATAAGGGTAGCCTGCTCGTCGCTAGGCATTTTTCGAAGTATAGTTTCGACATTCGGGATAGCCGCCTTAAAACCTTCAGGGCTGAAAGCGTACTTCATCGCCATCACCCCGACTGCCGCCGCAGGGGATTCGGATTCAACACAGGCAATATCATCAGCTGCGGCAAGATTCACAAGCACGCACTCAAAAGGAAGTTCGTTCCCCTGAAATTTAGCACGCGCCTTTTTGCGAAATTCCGCCAAAGGATCCCATCCGGTAGGGCCGTTGTAGATGATAATCGCCTTTGTCGGAATCCAGCTGAACACTTCGTCTTCGTGATCCATGATGACCCGAAGAGCGTAACGTCCGACTTGATTGAGTACGCTTTTCTCCTGTTTGGACTTGTGTTCCAAAAGGATGCCGACATTGATTTCGCCGCCGCCCGAAAGATGAGCCTTGAACGCGATGTCAGCTTCGCCGCGTTCGCCAACTTCGCTGTAAGTGTCCGGCAGACGCACAAGCGAATCCAAGTCCACTTCGGCAAGGACTCTGTCGAGATTGCCGTTGTCCTTGCGGCAAATGTTCAGCAACGCCTTGGCATTTTTGGGAACGCTATAGACATAACGGAAAAATCCGTCGTGGTCGCGCGACCGCATTTTATCTTGACTCATTTAGCCTCCTGATTCTGAAAAAAGAAAAACATCCGATTTTTTCGGATGCCTGAGGCCATTTCAAGGGTCATGCAGTAATGTACCAATAATTGAATATAGTGGCAAGTGGCAATTTGTAACTTTACTGTAAAATAAATTACAGTCCCAATCTGCGTCCTTGATGGTCATCTTTGTTGGCAATTTCTTCGAGCATGTTCTGCATAATCAGTTCTCGCGTGCGCAAGTCAGCGGGAACGTAGACAAGTTTACGGCGAACATTCTGAAAATCGCTAATGGACACATTATCGCAAGCAAGAACTTCTCTTGGGCATTTATCCCCAAAAAACGATGTCCATGTTTTCGAGACCTGCTTAGAGTCCATATAGTCAAACGACAGCTTCAGTTGAAAACGCCGACGGATAGCCCAATCCAAAACATTCTCGTAATTCGTCGCCGCAATAAGCATTCCGTTGAACGAATCCATCTGGCATATAAACTCATTTACCAAAGTCACTTCCCAGTGATTTTTCACATTGCTACGATTATCAAAAAAGCTATCAGCCTCGTCAACGAAAAGAATGGCATCACTCTGTTCAGCCTCTCTGAACATTTCACGAATATTGCGTTCCGTATCGCCCACAATGCCGCCAAGAATATCGCTTGCGCGTTTCACAAGCAAATCTCGTCCAAGAATATCATGAGCAATATGCTTTGCATAAGCCGACTTCCCCGTTCCCGGAGGGCCATACAAAAAGATATTCAAGTTTTCTCTGCGTCCATTCAATTTTGAAGCACGCCATTGCGCATCGAAATTTTTGAGCATCGGAACGACATAATCAATATTCTTTACATCCCCGCTAGAAATGCGGACACATTCCATATTATACTCGTTTCCTTTAGCCTCTTGCGAACCCATCGATATGCCCAAAAGTTTGGCATGAGACGTCGCAATTTCACGAACCACATTCAACGGGGAAAAATCCGCTGCCTGCATCCGCTGCGCCTGACGAACCGCCAAAGTAATACTCCCCGCCATCACGGGAATTTCCTTGGCGATATTTTCTATTTCGTCATTACACAAAATCGATTCCGCCTGTTGCGCTTTAAGAACAGACTGCCAAATCGCAACGCGTTCCTTATTACTGAACGTGAAAAATTCCAGCGAATAGTCAAACCGGCGACGAGTACTATTTTCAATACACGCAATATTATTCGTTATCCAAATGACAGGCGTTTTCAGATTTTCAAAAATGATATTCAGCAAACCTTTCTCCGCTTGGTTCAAAACCAAATCAGCCTCGTCCATCAAGATTACGCCACCACCCCGCTCACATTCCCAATCAGCAAGCAACATAGAACGCAAACGAGTCTGCAAAAGGGATTCCTTATCCATAGATTCATCGCCCATGCCCACAGCAAGCAAAGGGACATTCAACTCCTGAGCAAGCGCTTTCGCAAGTTCCGTTTTTCCAGTTCCTTCACGACCGTAAAAAAGGATGTTAAGAGGAGCGCCCTTCTGATGAGTTTTCAGCATCTGCAAAACAAAGGACGCCCGCGGATTCGTCTTGGAAATCTGAGCATAATCGACGCAAGGCTTTGGCGCCGTTTTCAAATCCATAATCCTCGACATATCCGAAAAGCCATACAGAAAATCGCTAACCTCGTTCGCCAAATACAGTTCACGTCGCTTGATTCTTAAATCCGAATTTCGGAACGACTCCTCCATACACACCAACTGGAACTTGATAAGAGCACTCTCCTTAGAACAAAGATTATGCAGCACAGTCGAATCAAGCCCCGCAATCAAAGAAATTCGCCTAAACGATCCCCGTTCGGACGGATCAAAGTAATCAAACATCTTTGAGATCTTTTCAACCTTAAAAAACATATTATGATGATCGCGCAGCCATAAATACAGCACAAGATCCAGGGCTTCATCCGAAAGATGGAAAAGACGCTTCAATTCAAAAGCCCTCTGCATCGACACATCACTTTCATCGCATCCACCAGCAAGCCAGTTTGCTGAACACTCTTGAATCGACTGAGAGAGCAACTGACGTGTATAAGCATCACCATCGCCCCAATGAGCAACAAAGTCCAGAAAATGCCTAGCAAAAATGATTCTTCGGCTTTTATGGAATTCTTCGAGAAGGTCCTTTGCCTTGTACCACTTATCCTCAATCTCCGTCGTAATTCCAGTAGGAAGTTCAATGCATTCACGGGATTCATACACTCTATCCAAAAAAGTCGCAACGCATTCATCCGTCATATACTTGTCGCAAAAGACTCTACAATCCCCATCTGGATAATACCGCATAAAGCGGCTCCAAAATTCCATGATTTTCAAGTCCATAAAAGTCGGCTGACCGCTCAGAGACTTTTCAGAGACACCTTCTTTACCAAGCATTTCGCGCTTATTTTTAAAATAATTTTCAATTGTATTTTCGTAATGTAACTGCATGGTTTTAACCTCAATTTTGCACCATGCAATATAAAAGAAACGCACGACAATTGATGTCGTGCGAGAAGAAAAGTTAAAAAGGTTTAAAATTTATGTTTGGTTCACTGCGTCATTTACAATATTTTCAACCTTTTTATACACATCGCATAGTTCACTTACAATTTTTCCATCATCACAAGCATCTAATTCTTTTACAACTACATACCATTTCCCACTAGTTTTATCGTCCTTCAATATTTCAAATGTATCTTTAAGTTTTGGACGATATAAATTAATCCTATTCTTTTGATTATCCCATTTCCAGATAGATACAGAGATATTAAACCTGTTTTCTACAAGACTAGTAAATCCAGCTTCAATTCCCAATTCATATTGTTTATCACCTTTCTTAAAATGACCACCTAGATACAAGCCACCATTCCACCAATCTCCACTTAAAGAATCGTGTTCCTTTTGGTTCAAGCTCGATTGAATATTTTCAATCCGCTTTTCAAGCAATTTTTTTTGCTCCGACAAAAATTTTTCTCGACGTTCGAGCAATTCTCCCAATTCCTTATCTTTATCTATAAAGAAATTTCGCTCTTTTTCAGACAGTTCTGACATATAGCCTCCCTTTCGTTCTAAAAAATGGATAAAATCGTTTAAATAAGAAAGATATTTTGAATTACAATGATTCAAATAATCGTTTAAATTTTGTTTTAACTTTTCTAGAAATTCTCTATAATAAATCGTTTTAAAATTAGGATTTACATTTTCATATTCAGCCTTTTCACACAAAGCCAAAAGAATGCACACAGTATGTAAATTAAAAAGTTCACTTTCTTTTTTCGCACTATTATAATAATCGTCAAAGTCATTATTTGGAAACGCATCAATTTTATTCTCTACGCATACTTTTAAGCAATCTGCTGTTAAGAGCAAATCCATACGATTTCCCTTTTCAGTACATTTTTCTGTTTCAGCGCAAACGCTTTGAGTATACAAAATGTTTTTCTTATCAAGCACCTCTATTGCCGCAGAATACTTTTCTTGATAGACCTCAAGAAGAGTATCGAAGAAAAGAGTTCCAAACCCATGCGGATTTCTAGTATCGAAGAAAAAAGCAAACAATCTCGAACATATTTCTTCTAATCGTTTCCAGGGATACTCACAAAGTTCCAAGTAAGTCGGTTCATACACCGGTTTAGGTGGACACTTCTCCTTAAACTCGTCAAGAAGTTTATTAAATTCTGCCAGCTGTTTTTCGTCTTTTTCCATAAGTAAATCCTTTTGTCATTAAATATGATTGTAACAGACTATCAAGAATGTAGATTCAGCGCACGACAATTAATGTCGTACGAGAAAAGAGAAAAAATTCAATTTCTATTTTTCAAGAATCCAATTTTCACGCAAAAAATTAAGGAAAACAAGACTATTCTTTTGACCATACATTTTGCCACGACGTAGTGGTCCATTCCATTCACTACTTCTTGATGGATGATTAAACGGTAAATAATTTATACCTTTTCTTTCTGTATAATCCCACAAATTTTCCCCCATATATGTTTTATAATCTTCCTCTGCAGAATCAAAAGCAAGAACACCAAAAAATGCAACTAAATCCGGCGATAGAATTTCAAGAACATTATGAAAATTCAATACAGCTAGTTCACAATCTTTTTCCTCGCATATATCACGAAAAGAGGTACTTTCGTCCGCCGGTCGCAAAAAATAATTATACGCCGCAATTTCATCAAATCCTGAAGGGAAAAAATTTCTCAAAGCCGCTTCAATTGGAGCCTTAAATTTACCATAACCCCTTTCTGAAGAATGTCTTGTATTACAGCATTCACATTCGTCATCTGTAATACCTTCCACTCCAGCATACCACCCTTCAATATTACGATGAATTGTTGAATTTTGGTGTAAATAATGGCTCTCTCCCACAAGCAAAAGTTTCTTATGCTCAGGCGATTCATAGTTACACCCCACAAATGGCACCATATATGGGTGCGTTTTATAGAAAGGAATAGATTGAAATTTTGCATCATAAGTAGTGACAAACATACATCCCCCCTCTGATTGTTAAAGAGATAACCACCGTATAATCTTTAAATATACGCTATTTTTCTAAAATTTCGTTTTTTTCAGCTCGTTCCTCTAAAAAATTTTCTGACTATCAAAAATGTAGATTCAGCGCACGACAATTAATGTCGTTGATACGAGCATAAAGGAGATTCCCGCTCAGAGGCGGGAATGACAATTCATCTACTTGATTCGATCGCTGCAGAATTCTTGACGACCGCATTTTTCGCAGTAGGCGCCCATCCAAAGCGTGTCAAATTGTTCTATAGCGGGTTCGACGATTTGCGGGTCATTCGTGAGGATTCCCGCTTCGAAGTTGCGACGGAGCGAGCTTTTCATGCCAATGCCAGCGCCTGTCAAGTTTGCAGAGCCGATGTAGGCGGTTTCTAGATCGAAAATCATCATCTTGAAATGGACTCTCGGACACATGACGCGTTCGAGGTCGGTCGCGAGAATCTTATAGCGGTCGAAATCTTCGCGGAAGTTCGGGCCGGGTTCCTTCGCGTGAATCAGTCGCACACCCACGCCGCGCTTGAGGAGTCCTGCAAGTTGTCCGAGCAGCGGAATCGATTCGCCGTTTTGCTTCACGTAAACGTCCTTGATGTCAGCGGTGCCGATCCAGAGCGTTTCACGGACTGTCGCGATACAGGAAATCACTTCGGAATAGTGTTCTTCATTTTGGATGTACTTGGTGAACGTGGACATGGAAAGAAATATAGTATTGTCGCACGACAATAGATGTCGCGTGATTTATATATATTAAAAAAAGGAGATTCCCGCTCGGAGGCGGGAATGACATGCAAAAACGAGATGGCGATGCCGGAACCCCGGAACATGTCCGGGGCAAGCTCCAGTCCGGCATGACAAGGACGGAGGTCTTATGGAAAATCTTGGACGCGGTGAACGCATGGTGCGAATTTTTGTGTACCTGATGGCACACTATAACAATCATTATAGCGTTACGGACATCATGCAGCATTTGGATATTCCCGCAAGTGAATTGCGAAGCGTGCAGCGCGACATGCAGGCACTCATCAATATTCCTGGAGACTACATCGAACGTTATACAGAATTCGGAAAGGTTTACTACCAAGCAAATGTTCCTAAGGCAGACAAGCTTGTTTTTCCCGAGTTCAGCGATACGTTATTACATTTGGTTTTCTTGAAGCGTGTTGCAAACATTTATCCGGCATCGGCTTCGCTTGTCAACAACTTGACAACACAGATTAGCGGGAGTCTCCCCAAAAAATCGCAGGACACTCTTTCGCAACTTTCATCAGCATTGAACAACCGCATTCTCTTTATGGGTTCTGCGCCTGGGTTTGACGAAGCGTCAGCAAAAAATTTATATACATTCCTGCGAGCCATTTGCGAGCATAGAAAAGTTCAAGTACGCTACACAGATAACTGGGGAAATTTCACAGACAAAGTTCGTATTCCGCTAATGATTGTGATGCATCAAGGGGACATCTATGTCGGTTGCACATCGCAGAGCCACGCAGGTGCAACTTACACGTTAAAACTTTGCCGAGTTGAATCCGTAAAACTCACGCAAGAACAGTTCATCGAAGACGCCAAAGTGCTGGAAGCTCTACGAGCAAGGATTCGTGCGGGAGCTCTCTTGTTGGGCGAGCAATCTCCAAAGTCCGAAGAAGTCGTCATTTTATTTGAAAAGCAAATTTTGAACACGCTCAAGGAGCATCCTTACCATCAATCCATGCATATCGAAGAACGCAAAAACGATTTACGTGTGACGATGAAAGTCGAAGTGAACGATTTGCTCAAGCAATGGGTTATGTATTACGGGAACATCGCGACGGTCAAACAGCCGGAAGAACTGAAGCGGATGATTCGAGAGACAGCGAAAAAGCTGGTAGAAAAGTACGAAAAGTAAAGGGGATTCCCGCTCGAAGGCGGGAATGACAAAGCCCCCAAAATAGGCGACCCCGGAACTAGTCCGGGGTGACAATGTGAGCAGAGCTGCTTTTTTGCACGTATTCTAGGCAAAAATCAAGCATTTTCAGCCTAAAAAGGGCTCGTTATTACTAAAATCACCGTCTTGCTATAGTAAAAAGCTATAAGAACAGCAATTTTCTTAAAAATTTTTATAATTCTCCCTACTTTCCTATTGGAGTAGTAGGTTTAAGTTTTTAAATTAAACCCGTCAAACGAACGAGGCACCCCGAAAGGGAAAAGCCTGGAGGATTTCGCTATGCGATGTCGAATGTGTAATCTAGCCGAAGGCAAGCGGGCCTAATACCGCCAAAATTTAACGCTCAGATTTGAGCAAACCTATTAACAATCGCGTCGCCCGACGCCAACAGTAACAAAACGATCGGGCGATTGCGATATCTCGCGCAAAGGCGCACAAGGAATTATAATACTATGACGACTCAGAACAAACTCCATTTCGAAACTCTTCAGCTCCACGTTGGTCAGGAACAGGCAGACCCGGCAACCGATTCCCGCGCAGTTCCTATATACCAGACCACCTCTTACGTGTTCCACAGCGCTCAGCACGCTTCTGACCGTTTCCACCTGAAGGATGCTGGTAACATTTACGGCCGCCTCACCAATACCACTCAGGACGTTTTTGAAAAGCGCATCGCTGCTCTCGAAGGCGGTATCGCAGGTCTCGCAGTCGCTTCTGGTGCAGCAGCTCTTACTTACGCCATCACGGCTCTCGCCCGCAAGGGTGATCACGTGGTCGCTCAGCGTTCCATCTACGGCGGTACATACAACCTCCTGGAACATACGCTCAGCAAGTTCGGCATTGAAACGACTTTCGTTGACATCCACAACCTCAAGGAAGTCGAAGGTGCCATCAAGGCTAACACGAAGCTCGTCTTCATTGAAACGCTCGGCAACCCGAACTCCGACATCCCGGATATCGAAGCCATTTCCGAACTCGCTCACAAGAACAAGATTCCGGTCGTGATCGACAACACCTTCGGTACTCCGTACTTGATTCGTCCGCTCGAACACGGTGCTGATATCGTCGTGCATTCTGCAACGAAGTTCATCGGCGGTCACGGTACGACTCTCGGCGGCGTGATTGTTGACGGTGGCAAGTTTGATTGGGCTGCATCTGGCAAGTTCCCGCAGTTCACCGAAACGAACCCGAGCTACGGTGTGCCTTTCACCGCAGCAGCTGGCGCTGCAGCTTACATCGTTTACATCCGCGCTATCCTTCTCCGTGACGAAGGTGCAGCAATTTCCCCGTTCAACGCATTCCTTCTCTTGCAGGGCACTGAAACGCTTTCGCTCCGCCTTGACCGTCATGTGGAAAACACCAAGAAGGTTCTCGAATTCCTCTCGAAGCACCCGAAGGTCGCTAAGGTCAACCACCCGAGCTTTGCAGATCATCCGCAGCACGCTCTCTACCAGAAGTACTTCCCGAACGGTGCAGGTTCCATCTTCACATTCGATGTGAAGGGCGGCCAGGCAGAAGCCTTCAAGTTCATCGACGGGCTCAAAATTTTCAGCTTGCTCGCTAACGTTGCCGACGTGAAGAGCCTCGTTGTTCACCCGTATACAACGACCCACTCCGAACTCACTCCGGCTGAACTTGCCGAAGCTGGTATCTCTCCTGCAACGATCCGTCTCTCTATCGGTACGGAACACTACGAAGACATCATCAACGACCTCGCACAGGCTCTTGACCAGATTTAATTATAAATAACAAAAGGATTCTACCATGTCAAAAATTTACGCATCTGCTGACCAACTTATCGGTCATACCCCGCTCCTCGAACTTTCCCACATCGAAAAGGAAAACAATCTCCAGGCTAAGATTGTGGCAAAGCTTGAATATTTCAACCCGGCTGGATCTGTCAAAGATCGTATTGCTAAGGCAATGATTGACGATGCCGAAGCTTCAGGCAAGCTTAAGCCGGGTTCCGTGATTATCGAACCGACTTCTGGTAACACTGGTATCGGTCTCGCTTCCGTCGCAGCAGCTCGCGGCTACCGCATCATCATCGTGATGCCGGAAACCATGAGTATCGAACGTCGCCAGCTCATCAAGGCTTACGGTGCAGAAATTGTTCTCACTGAAGGCGCTAAGGGCATGAAGGGCGCTATCGCTCGTGCAACGGAACTTTCCAATGAAATTCCGAACAGCTTTATCCCGGGTCAGTTCGTGAACCCGGCAAACCCGGCCGCTCACAAGGCAACGACGGGTCCGGAAATTTGGGAAGACACGGATGGCAAGGTTGACATTTTCGTCGCAGGTGTAGGTACTGGTGGAACGGTCACGGGTGTCGGTGAATACCTCAAGTCCCAAAATCCGAATGTGAAGGTTGTCGCAGTTGAACCGGAATCTTCTCCGGTGCTTTCCAAGGGCACGGCTGGTCCGCACAAGATCCAGGGTATTGGCGCAGGCTTTGTTCCGGATACTTTGAACACCTCCGTCTATGACGAAGTGCTCCCGGTCAAGAACGAAGACGCATTCGCCGCTGGCAAGGCAATTGCCAAGGCTGAAGGTATCCTCGTCGGTATCTCTTCTGGTGCAGCCCTCCACGCCGCAGTCGAACTTGCAAAGCGCCCGGAAAACAAGGGCAAGACGATTGTCGCACTCCTCCCGGATAGCGGCGACCGTTACCTCTCCACTCCGCTCTTTGCTGACTAAGTGTTAGATAAAATTTGTTCGGTAAGTGCTTCGCGGTTCCATTCGCCTCGCAGTAGAAACCGGGAAAAAACATTAAGATGATTCATTATTGAGTGAAAAACGCTAGAAGGTTCCATTCGCCTCCCTAGCGTTTATTTGTGTTTTATACGATGCATTGTCATCCCGGCCCTGTGCCGGGATCGCCAATTATAAAAAGAACGGTTTTAACATGTCACAGAAAAAGCGTGTCGCTGTAGGATTGTCGGGCGGTGTGGATTCCGCCCTTTCGGCGTATTTACTGAAAAAGCAAGGTTACGAAGTTGTCGGCATGACGATGGCAACGTGGGACGGCTCCGTGAAAATGCCCGCGGTCGAAGGTCGCGAAGGTTGCTATGGCCCTAGCGAAGACAAGAACATCGAAGAAGCTAAACTTGTCGCAGAGCGTCTCGGGATTCCGCATTATGTTGTTCCGGTCGCCGAAGAATACAAGCACCGGGTTCTCGATTATTTTCGTGCAGAATACCGCGCAGGGCGAACGCCGAATCCGTGCGTCCGTTGCAATCAGAGCATCAAATTCGGAGCACTGTTGCATGCTGCCCGCAAAATGGGAATTGAATTCGATTATTTTGCGACTGGGCATTACGCGCGGCTCGACTTTTTAAATCCAGATGTTCCGTTCTTGTACGAAGCGCTGGACGAGCATAAAGATCAGACGTACTTTTTGTCACGACTTACGGCAGAGCAACTTTCGACAGTGATTTTTCCGCTAGGCGGAATGCAGAAAGCCGAAGTAAAAGCGCTCGCCAAAGAAATCGGCTGGGACGATTTTGCAACAAAGCGCGAAAGCCAGGACTTTATCGAATGCGGCGATTACTCGGTGTTATTTGACGAGAGCGACAATGTTCCTGGAGATTTTGTCGATGTGAACGGCAAAATTCTTGGAAAGCACAAGGGAATTGTGCATTACACGATCGGACAACGCAAGGGGCTCAACATCGGCGGGCAAGCAGAACCGCTTTATGTTGTAGCGATTGACGCACACCACAACCAGGTAATTCTCGGACCGCGCAGCGCATTGAGCTGTACCGAAGTTTCAGGCGTTGACTTGAACTTGATGGTTTCGGAAACGTCCCCACTTTTAAAAGAACCGCTCACAGCGCACATTCGCCTCGGTCACAAAGGCGCAACAGCTAGAATTACTGCTTTGGACACTGCCGCCGGCAAAATCCGCGTGCAGTTTGATGAGCCACAATTCGCATCTGCTCCGGGACAAGTGCTCGTGCTATACGCGAACAAAGGCGTGGTCGCGAGCGCGATAATTGATAAGTGAGAGGAATCAAATTTCCAAAAGTTCTCGCCCAATTTTACGGATTTCTTCACGAATAAGTTTTTCCCGTTCAGCAGACGGCTTTTTGGAACCATTCATATACGCAGCCATCAACGACTGTTGTATTCCTAGCCGTCTTGCCACTTCGGACATATTAAGCGATTTAAATTTCGCCGAGCCACGCAACGGATGTGCTTGCGGTTCAAAAATGCTATCGTAAGAGAGATCTTCGTCTATTTCATCCCAGTGCAAGCCACCAAAAGACAATCTGAAAGCAGCCCGCTGTTCTGCACTAGCAGAACGAAGTCGTTCCGAATCACGGAATTTCAAAAGGGCTGTACGCCCATCCTTTGCTGTTAGCAAAATTCCGCCCTTCACGAGTTCAGCGCTTTCGATGTCTCTTTTGTGCATGTTATTTAAGCAATGTCGGCATTTAATCTCCTTCGAATTTAGGATATAATTTTATATCCGTCAATATTGTGTTACGTTTTTTAGAAGCTTTTGAGCCTCCTATATTCTTAACACGCTTTTCTCGGAGATTTGGTTCACATTTTTTTGTAAAAAAAATCCTACCCGATTGGATAGGATTTTTTAGAGATAGTTGGCAATAAAAAGTTTTAAATGGAGTAGTCTTTTTCCATCATACCGTAGTCGATGAGAATTTGTTCCAAGCGGTCCTGCGTCATCGGAGTCGGGATGGTAAAGAGTTCGTTTTCGTCGATATTCTTTGCAAGTTCGCGGTAAACGTTGGCCTGGTTGCAGTTCGGTTCGAAATCAATCACGGTCTTCTTGCGAATTTCGGCCTGCTGCACGATGTTGTTGCGCGGCACATACTGGATGAGTTGTGTGTTGAGTTCCTTAGTGAACGCACGGAGCAAATCAAGTTCGTTATCGACGTTACGGCTATTGCAGATGATACCGCCGAGGCGAACTTCACCACGTTCAGCATACTTTGCGATACCCTTACAGATGTTATTTGCAGCGTAAAGGGCCATCATTTCGCCAGAAGCCACGATGTAGATTTCCTTGGCCTTGCCTTCGCGAATCGGCATAGCAAAGCCACCGCACACAACGTCACCGAGCACATCGTAGAATACGTAGTCGAGATCTTCAGTGTATGCGCCGAGCTGTTCGAGCATGCTGATGGAAGTGATAATGCCGCGGCCTGCGCAACCTACGCCCGGTTCCGGGCCACCGGATTCCACACAGCGAACGCCCTTGAAGCCGACCTTTTCAAGGTCAGAGAGTTGAATTTCGGTCTTATTATCGCGAATGGTGTCAAGCACGGTTTTCTGATGGAGGCCACCGAGCAAGAGTCGCGTAGAGTCCGCCTTGGGGTCGCAACCGACAACGAGAACATGTTTACCTTGTTCGACAAGGCCTGCAGTCAAGTTCTGTGTCGTAGTAGATTTGCCGATGCCACCTTTACCATAAATAGCAATCTGACGTAATTTCTTTGACATTTTTGTCTCCTTAGGATTGTCCCTTAGAAACGCTAGGCGAGAACAAGTTTAGAATTTGAGTCAACCCTTTTCAATATTTTTTTAACCCATTCCGTCACAATTTTTCTTTTTTTTGCATCGCTATAAAAACTTTTTATAGCCCCATTCAGCGGAAATCTATTGCGCATCGCAAAAAAATATTTTTTTTGATTTTTGCCCCTTGTTTCATATTGTCTTTCGCTATACCGCTTTTTAAATTTTGCCCGAACTTCTTCGACAGAGAAGTAAAAGAATTAATCACATTACGGAACGTTAGGCAACCGTTCATCTTTTTCAACAAACTAAATCGGCATTTACCGCTAGTTTAGCGCAAGGCGTTTACGTCTTGTGTTTACACGAATCCTTTGCCTTTGTGAGGTTTTTATGGCAATCGATCAAGAAAACGTTTTTAGAGAGCACCCTTGTTTTGGTGCGTGTAAGAATCGTAAAGGGCGTATTCATTTGCCCGTCGCTCCGGGCTGCAATATCGAATGCCGTTTTTGCGACCGCCGCATCAACGAAGACGCACAAATCCCGGGAAATACAAGTAAAGTCATTAAGCCCGAAGAAGCATGCGGATACATTCGCAAAGCATTAGAATTCGTGCCGGAGCTTACCACGGTGGGTATTGCAGGGCCTGGCGATACGCTTGCAACGCCGTTTGCACTGGATACGTTCCGCCTCGTCAAAAAGGAATTTCCGCAGTTGATTCGTTGCATGAGCACAAATGGGCTTTTGCTGAACGACAAAGCAGACGAAGTCATTGATGTGGGTATCGACACGCTGACGGTTACGGTGAATGCCGTTGACCCAGAAATCGAGGCTATGATCAACGCGAGAATTTTCTACCACGGCAAAACTTATACGGGCGTTGAAGCAGCTGAAATTCTGATTCACAACCAGCTCGAAGGGATCCGCAAAGTTGCAAAGAGCGGCACGCTTATCAAGGTAAATACAGTTCTTTGCCCAGGAATCAACGACAAGCATATCGAAGATGTCGCTGCAACTGTCCGCGAAGCCGGTGCGATTATATATAACATCATCCCGTTGATTCCGCAGAACGGTTTCAAAGACATTCCGGCACCAACTCCGAAGGGACTCGCAATTGCACAGGAACAGGCAGGCGTATTTATCAACGTGTTCAAGCATTGTGCGCATTGCCGCGCTGATGCCGTTGGCGTTCCCGGCGTTTACGATGTTGGTGCACAAATCTACATGGACCGCATCCGTGTAAAGGAGACATTCTCTCATGGCTAAATACAAAGTAGCAGTTGCCACAAATGATGGCATAAACGTCAATGTCCATTTTGGACATGCAGCAGCTTTTGACATTTATGAAGTCGATGACGTGAGCGGAAAATTTGAAAAGATTGAAGTTCGCATAAAGCCAGAACATTGCGATGGTTCGTGCGGAGACGGAGCATGTGGAAGGCAAGAGGTTGAACATTCGTCTATGTTTGCGGCCGCAAAAAATCTTGCTGATTTAGATTACGTTCTTTGCCAACAGCTTGGCCCGCAGGCAATTCAATCATTGGCTCGCTTTAACGTGCGTGCTTTTGATATTGCGCTCCCCATCGATGAAGCAATCGCCAAGATAAATTTATACCGAAAGAAATTAGCTGAACGACTTTCAAGAATCAAGGGTTTACAAAATAAGACTTTATAAAGTTCAAAAAAAATTTTAAAAACAACTTGACGGAAGAAAAGTTTGGTTTTATATTTATTCCTACCAATTCAATAGGAAATTAAATGAGTATTCAATTTGCAAGATTTTGTTGTTCTAGCGACCGATGTTGACGGGCGCTTATTGCGGTATTGAATGATTTTCTCGCCCGTGTAAGGATATCCTGCACGGGCTTTTTTTACAGGCTTTTTTGCCTGCAACTCAAAAAATTTTAGGAAATAAAACAATGGAAAGTTTAACAGCAAAATTGTGCGCATTTGCTCGTGCTTGGCATTCGTCGCAGCCAGACCACACCGTTTTCAATGATTTCTTGGCCCTGGACTTTATGGGTCGAGAAGAATACGATAAAGTTTCGAACTTTATCTTAAAACGTTTTTCGCAAGAATCGGAAAATTCGGTTGAGTATTTCAATCGAAAATATTTCCTCCCAATCGTACTTTCGCGAAGCCGCTTTGCAGAAGATCGCGTGAAGCTTTTGGCCCAATCGGGGCCGATTCAATATGTGATTTGCGGAGCAGGTGTAGACACGTTCTCATTTCGCAACAAAAATCCAAATGTCGAAGTTTTCGAATTAGATTTGCTACCAACGCAAAGCTACAAGAAAAAACGCATTCGTGAGCTTCAGTGGAATGTTTCGAAGAACGTCCATTTTGTTGCGGTTGATTTTAGCAAGGATCGCATTGTAGATAAGCTTGTTGAAAACGGTTTTGACCGCAAAAAGCCAACTGTCGTCAGCATATTGGGCGTCTCGTATTATCTGCCGCTGTCCGTATTTGCCGAGACAATTCGTCAGTTTTCGGAAATTGCAGCAACAGGAATTTCAATTATATTCGACTACCTGCAAAAAGAAGCGTTCTCTACTTCCGTTTTGCAATTGAAAAAAATCGTTGCCGATTGCGGTGAAACAATGGCAGAAGGCTATCGTGATCGTGAAGTTTTTGAAGTACTTGAACGCAATGGTTTTAAGGTCGATGAATTTCTTGGTGAAAGCGCATTACAACAACGTTACTTTCTGACAGGAGACCTTAAAGCATTTGATTCCGTGCGCCTCATCGCAGCAGTGCGTTGATTATAGAAAAACTTTATCACTAGCTTTAGAAAAATAGTATAAACAAATCTCTTGCCAAATCGAAAGGCTTTATCTAAATTAAAACCTACAAAAGAAACAGGATACAAAAATGAATTTTTATTTCAATAGCTTGAATTTTGCTTGCTGTTGTCGATGTCGAACGGGCATCTAGTTTTTAGGCTATACTTTTAAACAGGTTCCCGCTCGGTTTTATGTTCCGTAGCGGGATTTTTTTATTCAAAAAATTTCAAAAAAAACAAAGGCGCTATCACTTAGTAGCGTCACAGGAGATTATTATCTTATGTCAAATTTCAACTATATCGAAACGAAACTCATTCACGGCGGCATTGATGGCGACAAAACAACAGGAGCTGTCAACGTTCCCATTTACCAGACTTCAACCTACAAGCAGTACGGCCTCGGAGAAAATACGGGCTGGGAATATTCCCGCACAGGAAACCCGACGCGCGCTGCGTTGGAAGCTTTAATTGCGGAACTCGAAGGCGGTGTTGCCGGCTTTGCTTTTGCGAGCGGCATGGCAGCAACATCAACTGTTCTTTCACTTTTCAAGCAAGGCGACCGCATCATTATTTCGAGCAACGTCTATGGCGGAACCTTCCGCGTTCTTGACAAAGTATTCAAGAATCTCGGCATTACGTACTCCATTGAAGACACCACCGATTTAAAAACGCTCGAAACCAAGATTACGTCCGATGTGAAGGCATTTTTCGTTGAAAGCCCAGCCAACCCGCTTTTGACCGTGACGGACTTGGCAGGCGTTGCTGCAATTGCAAAGAAACATAATATCTTGACCATTGTCGATAATACATTCATGACTCCTTATTTGCAGCGTCCGTTGGAACTCGGCGCCGACATTGTGGTACATTCCGCAACCAAGTATTTGGGCGGCCATAGCGATGTGGTGGCTGGCCTTGCAGTGACCAACAACAAGGAAATTGCAGAACGTCTCGCATTCAATCAGAATGCAGTAGGCGCAGTACTTGGACCTTTCGATTCTTTCCTCTTGATTCGCGGCATCAAAACTCTTGGTGTTCGCTTGGATCGTCATACCGAAAATGCTGAAAGTATCGCCCGCTATCTCGAAAAGCACGAAGCCGTAAAGCACGTTTATTATCCGGGACTCCCGACAGCTCAAGGTTATGAAATCAACAAAAAGCAGGCCAAAAACGGCGGCGCCATGATTTCATTCGAACTCCGCGAAAACTATGACATCAAGAAATTCTTCAAGGCCCTCAAACTAGTGTCACTTGCCGAAAGTTTGGGCGGTGTCGAAAGCCTCGTATGCCATCCGGCCACAATGACCCACGCATCCATTCCAAAGGAAATCCGCGAAAAAGTCGGTATTACCGATGGACTTATCCGCTTGTCTGTGGGCATCGAAAAAGTGGATGACATCATTTCGGACGTAAACGCAGCTATTGAAGCAGCAAAGGCATAAACAGATTGCTTCGCTACGCTCGCAATGACATGCTAGGCGAATACCGCGACAAAGAACTTGTTCTTTGGCATGGTTGAGCCGACGCAGTCATGCACTTTGTGCAATGACGTGCTAGGCGAAGCCTTTTAAAAAGAGGTTTTTTATGAAATACTATGAATCCATGAAATCGTTAATCGGAAACACACCGCTTGTTAAGCTTACTCATGTTGGAGTTCCAGAAGGTGTAAACTTGTTTGTGAAGCTTGAGTTGTGGAATCCTTCGGGTAGCGTGAAAGACCGTACCGGTTATTATATGGTCGAAGAAGCTTTCGAACAAGGAACGCTCAAGCCAGGTGGAACGATTATCGAAGCTACTGCAGGAAACACCGGTCTCGGAATCGCCTTTGCCGCCCTCAACCGCGACGTGCGCGTAATCTTTGTGGTACCAACAAAGTTCTCGCAAGAAAAGCAGACGCTTTTGCGTGCGCTAGGCGCAGAACTCATCAACACCCCGCGTGAAGAAGGCATGCTCGGAGCCGAAAAGAAAGCCGAAGAATTACTCAAGCAAATCCCGGATTCCATTTCGCTCAGACAATTCCATAACATGGCAAATCCTCGCGCCCATTACGAAACGACCGGCCCCGAGATTTACAAGGACCTTGACGGACATATCGATTATATAGTCGCTGGCGCAGGGAGCGGCGGCACATATTCGGGAATCCTCAAGTACCTCAAGGAACGTAATCCCAATATTCAAGGCGTGTTGGCAGACCCCGTAGGCTCCACAATGGGCGGCGGCGAACATGGCGATTATAACATCGAAGGAATCGGAAACGATTTTATCGCCGACACTATGGACATGTCCCTCGTCGATAGAGTTGTAAAAATCAATGATGACGACGCTTTTGGCGGTGCACGCGACCTCGCCAAAAAAGAAGGCATCATTGCAGGATCTTCATCGGGAGCGGCTTTTGCGGCTGCCAAAAAATTGATTGCTTCGGGCGCACGCGGAAACATCGTCTTTGTAGCACCGGACCGTGGCGACCGCTACTTTAGCAAGGGATTATATAAATAGATAAAAATTGATTTAACGATAGATTCGAGAAAGAAATACCCCTGATGTTTAAAACATCAGGGGCTTTTCTTAGTTGTTTTTATAAATCAATTAATTTACTTTTGTCCAAAACAAAACCTTGCGTTTTACAAATTCAAATAGTTCCATAATCGCAAGAACAACAATGCCCGTCCAAAGGATTCCGGCAACCATGTTGGGGTAATCGGAATAGTCTGCATAAAATTGCACGAAATGCCCTAGCCCTGTATTTTCGCCAAAGAGTTCAGCAACAGTGAGCATAATGAACGAAAGCCCCATGCCTACAGAAAGCCCCGAAAAAATGGAAGGAAGGCTTGCGACAAAGGCAATTCTCCACAAGTATTCAAAGCGACCAATGCCGATGATGGCGGCGTTCCGCTTGTATTTTTCAGGAATATCGGCAGCACCGGCTGCGGTATTCAAGTAAATGGGCCAAAAAGCGGCAATAAAAATGATGAATGTGGAAGAAAGATAGAATGTCGGCAAAATGGCGATTGCGTAAGGAATATAGACGTTAGGCGGAATGGGTGCCGCAAATCGGGAAATAGGCTTTAACATATTGCCCACCCAAGGAACGGATCCAGAAACAATTCCAACGGAAATCCCGACAACAGCCGCGGCAAAATAAGCGGGAACAAGCTTCAGGAGCGACGCCCACGCACTCCGCAAAAGTTCTTCACGAGAATTGAAGAGGGCTTCCGCAATCGCTTTGGGCGATGGGAACAAATATTGGCTACTCCATTCCGGGCCGCTACTGATAAACGTCCAAATTCCAAGCAAAAGAAGAAGGAATAAAAATCCTGAAAATTTAGATAGGTATTTTACAAAAATTCTCATATGCTAGCGCCCTCCTGTACGGTATGGCCGAGTTTTTCAAGGATGTCCTTGTGGTAGGCATCTTCGATTTCGATAATTGTTTTTTGAACTTTTTCGTTGCGGAACCATTCCGTGCGACTTTTCTTCACCGGGAAATCCAAAGGAATATCGGCAATAATGCGGCCAGGCGTAGAACCCAATACAATAATTCGGCTCCCTAAATAAACAGCCTCGCGAATATCGTGCGTCACAAACAAAGTTGTTATCGGACGGTCTTTTACGCCACGGCAAAGCTCAAGGACTAAATCTTGAAGGCTTGCACGATTTACAGGATCAAGCGCTCCAAAGGGTTCATCCAAAAGAAGGGCGTCCGCCCCAACGCTCAACGCTCTTGCAATAGCTCCACGTTGACGCATACCGCCCGAAAGTTCAAAGGGATATTTATGGAGGCTTCCGGAAAGTCCCACCAAGTTCAAATATTCTTCAGCCAAATGTTTTGCAAAACGCCCATTGACCTTTTTAGTTTTTTTAATAGCGAGCGAAACATTTTGTAGAAGGGTTAACCAAGGAAAAAGAGTGTAGTCTTGAAAGACTACGCTCCTTTCTGCGGAAGGTTTTTCGATTTCTTTTCCCTTCCAGTAGACACGCCCTTCGCTTGGCTTAGTAAGCCCGGCGAGAAGGTTCAGCAAAGTGGTCTTGCCACTGCCGCTTTCGCCTAGTAAACAAACAAATTCGCCTTGGTTGATTTTCAAGTTGATGTCTTTCAGGATGGGCTTGCCATCATAAGAAAAACCGAGATTTGTTGCTTCAAAACCACTTTGCGTTTGACTCATGTTGATTTTACCTTAGTTTCTAGACTTGAATATTTTTTCGGCGTTGGCATAGAATTCAGATTTGGGCTGTTGCTTGCGGAGTTCGGCAAGCGCTTTGCGATAGTAGTCAGTGAGCACGTATTCAGAGACTTTCCTGTCGGACTTGATGAATTCAGCATCTTTCAAGAAATCCCAGAAGAATTCGACCCCCTTTACGTTCGGGTCGGTATCCTGCGTCACGTAACCGCTGTAGAAAGCCTTGTTGACGAGAGCCGTATCAAGCTTAATCCACTTAGCAATAATTTCTACGCTCTTCTTGTGATCGTTTGCGACAAGTTCTTCGGCTTCAATCAGCGACTTGACCAAGCGCTTGTAAATGTCGTCACGGCCTTCAAGTTTGCGTAGCGATGCAATGAGGCGGCAGCAAATATGTCCCGGATTGATGTCCTTGCTGCGGAGCACCACAGAGAGACCCGCTTCTTCGGCACGGAGGTCGTGCGGGCCCCAGGTCACGCCGGCATACACACTGCCGTTCTTTACCGCTTCGATAACTGCAGGCGGATTTTTGAGTTCTACAATAGTAACATCCTTACGCCAGTCAATACCTTCTTTTTTGAGGCCTCCGCGAACAATGGCATCCGCTGTTCCCAAACGGATTGTAGCGATTTTCTTTCCCTTGAGATCGCTCAGTTTTTTGACGGAGCCTGCATTTTCCTTGCGGGTAATCACAGCCTGGTCGCCACCCATGAGGCCGCCAATAACGCGAATATCAGCACCCTGCGAAACGTGGATCAGCGGAGCGAGTGAGCCAAAAGCACCTGCATCGAGCTTTCCGGCACGAACGGCAGCAATGCCATCGCCAGAATTCGAGAATTCCACCAATTCTACGTCAAGGCCGTTCTTCTTGAAAATGCCCGCATCTTTTGCGATGAAGAATTTGCCCTGGCCCGTAGAAGAGAGGTAGCCAATGGAAAGCTTGTCTGCGGCAATTGAAGATGATACGCAGGCGAGAACAAAGAGGATTGCTGTTGCAATTCGGATGTATAATTTATTCTGAGTCATTGTTAAATTCTCCCTTGTTAGAATGCATAAGTTGCAGAAAGTTGATAGCGATTCAAGTCAGCTTCCTTTACCGTATTTGCAGTCCAGTAATCTGTTTGAACGTGAAGGTATTCAAAGCCAAACGAGAATGCGTCTGTCAAATTGTAGGTCGTATTGGCAAAGAATGAGAAGTTTTGTTCACGACCACCGACTTTTCTGATATCTTCGCGCTTCAGCTTGTCAAGCCCTGCACCCACATTAAAGGCCAGCTTTTGAATAAATTTTGCCTGCAAAGCGATCCAGCCACCATAAGCGCCAATGCTTCTTACGCTTTCTGGATCTTCAGTATTTGCAGCAAGTCCGCGTCCAATGCCTGCCGCATAAGTATCAAGATTTGCACCAATAAAATATTCACCAAGAAAGGTAAAGTTACTTGTTATGGGGAGCGTTAAATCCACATTGAAAGACCATGTGGGAATATCCTTCGTATCGCCTGTGGCATCCAAGTCAACTTCTTCTTGGCCGTAGTGACCGGAAATACCTAAACCGAATTTCTTGCCATCAACCCAAAGAGGAAGCGCAATGCCGATGCGTCCCTGAATTGTGGGAATGTCGGCATCAACACCAGTTTCCGAGGCAGAAGAAGTGTTGTAAGGTTGTGTTTCGCCGATAGTACGGAGAAGGGCAACGGCAAAATCCAAAGAACCTTCGCCAACAGGGACTTTTTCAGTGAATCTGAGTTGAGCTCTGCGAAGGCCCGGATCACCCGAATTGTTAAGAACGCCAGCGTTGAGCGTCGGAGTCACCAATGGAGAAATCAAATCCCATGTTTGACCGCCCAAAATGGAGAAGCCGGACTTGCCAAAAGAAATTTCACCGTAACCATGACGGAGTCTCGGAGTAGGAGCGTTGCCGGAACCGCCGCCGTAGAAATCAACTTCGATTTTACCATTTGCCTTGAAGAACGCAGTATCGCTACCGCTCGAAAGATTGAGGCCGATTCTCGTCAGGTTCGGCGTAAAATGCCAACCGCCATCATTTTCGTTTGTAATGTCCGATGCAGCGGCAAAATTTGCAAAGTTACCGTTATTACTTTTGGAATCTTCGTAAGCAGCATTCAAAGATGCAAAACCGTAAAGCGTTGCACTTACGCCAGATTTCGTGGAAACCGCAATGGGTTCTGCAGCAAAAGCGGTAAATGAAGACAAAAGGATAACTTGAGTTATAGTTTTTTTAATATTGAAATTCATGGAAAAATCTCCTAATTTTTGTATGAGTTGAGTAACCACGCAGAGCAATATTCTGCGCGCATTTAGAATCGCCAATCAACCTTCAAAAAGGCATCGGCTTATTTACTGATGAATTTTACAGCTACAACACATATAGGTATCCTCGTGTTGATTGTTCATGTGTCGGAACACTGCGTTCTCGATTGCGATGCCTAAGTTAGAAAACAAAAAACGCTTTGTAAAATACTTTATTTTTATCGCTTGATATAAGGTTTGGCTTTATGTATAAAATTAATTTATACACACTACACACAAATAGCAACAGGCTATAAACAGTGTTTGCAATCAATTAAACTTGAAAAAGGTCGGCAATGATTTGCACTGCTTTTTTCATCTTATTTCTTTCAACAGAAGAATAGTTGATAACAAACTTGTGTTCCGATGGAGTGGCCTCAAAATAATATTCCGAAAGAGCCTTAACATTGACGCCCTTTTGACGCAAGCGTTTGCCGAATTCTGCATCAGAACAATTGGTATTCATCTCAAGAATAAAATGCAAGCCAGCATCTTCTTCGTAAACATGCGCTACTTTTGAAAGCTTACTTTTATCAATCGCCGTAAGCAATGCGTCTCGTTTACTTCTGTACAAATTGCGCATACGGTTGATATGCGTTTCGTAATACCCGAGGTCAATAAACTTCGCCATCACATATTGGTCAAGAGTCGATACGGTACAAGAATAAAACGAAAGTTCGTTGTGAAATTTTTCGGCAAGGTGCGGAGGGAGAACCATATAACTGAGCCTAATGGCAGATGTCATCGTCTTGGAGAATGTATTCAAGTACACAACCTTTTCAGTTACATCAATATTTTGCAATGCGGGAATCGGTTTTCCGGTCATGCGAAATTCGCTATCGTAGTCATCTTCGACAATGTAGCGCTTGGGCGATTCTGCCGCCCAGCTGAGCAAACGATAACGCTCACCAACAGGCATCACCTTCCCGGTTGGAAAATGATGCGCCGGAGAAATATGCACGATATCGGCATTTGATTTCTTTAATGCATCTACAAAGTTGTCGCCTTCAACAGGGACATGGTTCACCTTGACACCATATTGACTGTAGATTTTTGAAATCTTGCTCCAGCCAGGATCTTCGACAGCATAGCACTTGTCAAATCCCAACAGCTGAACAAGCAAGCCATAGAGATAATCCGTTCCCGCCCCGATAACAATTTGTTCAGGCGTCACCTGAATATTCCTGAATTCACGGAGCATGCGCACAATAGCGCGGCGAAGCTCTAATGTGCCAACGCCAGGAGAGACTTGCAACAAGTCCTTTTGCCTTTCGCAAAGAACTTCTCGGGTAATCTTAGCCCAGGTCGAAAAAGGGAAAGCCTCGATATCCGCGCCATTGCTTGCAAAATCGGCAATGTACTTTGGGTTGGTATGCTCAGATTCTTCGTGAAAATCAGCCCGAAGCCTGCGAGAGCGATACGATTTTTGACGAGTCTGGACTTGTGATGTTGCTTTCGCATTTATATCAACGACAAAGAATCCCTTTTTCGGAAGAGAATAAATAAAGCCTTCGGCCAAAAGTTGTGCGTAAGCATTTTCAATGGTCACCACGCTAACGCCGAGATTTTGCGCAAGACTTCTTTTAGATGGAATCTGTTCATCTGCTAAAATTTTCCCGCTTACGATATCTTTTTTGATGCATTGGTAAAGATAATGATAAAGGCTATTGGAACCTGCCTTGGACATATCGTAAGTAAACATAAACCTGACCTTATTAAATATGCAAATCTGACATTTAACTGACCTTATAAAAATAATAAAAAACTGAATATTGAACAAGCCCAACGAATGTTTTAAATTCCCCCTTGAAAAAAAAAACATTTCACAATCAAGGAGATACTCATGCCAGAACAGAACCGTTACGAACTCAATAAGAATCTTGCCCAAATGCTTAAGGGCGGTGTCATCATGGATGTAACCACGCCGGAACAGGCCAAAATCGCAGAAGCTGCAGGCGCTGCCGCCGTAATGGCATTAGAGCGCATTCCCGCCGATATTCGCGCCGCTGGCGGTGTATCAAGAATGAGCGATCCAAAAATGATCAAGGGTATTCAGGACGCCGTTTCCATCCCTGTGATGGCCAAATGCCGCATCGGGCACTTTGCAGAAGCACAGATTTTACAGGCCATCGAAATCGACTACATTGACGAAAGCGAAGTGCTTTCTCCAGCCGATGATGTTTTTCACATCAACAAGCGAGAATTCAATGTTCCCTTCGTGTGCGGCGCAAAAGATTTGGGCGAAGCATTACGCCGAATCGAAGAGGGTGCGTCCATGATTCGTACCAAGGGAGAGCCGGGCACGGGCGACATCGTCCAAGCTGTACGACACATGCGTCTGATGAATCAGGAAATCGCCCGCATTTCCAACTTGCGCGAAGACGAACTTTTCAACAGGGCTAAAGAACTTCAAGTGTCGTACGACCTGGTGCGCTATGTTCACGACCACAAGAAACTTCCGGTCGTGAACTTTGCGGCTGGGGGTGTTGCCACTCCCGCCGATGCTGCCCTCATGATGCAACTTGGCGCAGAAGGCGTATTCGTGGGATCCGGCATTTTCAAGTCGGGCAATCCCGCAAAGCGTGCCGCCGCAATTGTTCAAGCCGTTACGAACTACACCGATGCAAAACTTATCGCCAAACTTTCCGAAGACCTGGGCGAAGCCATGGTCGGTATCAACGAACAAGAAATCGCATTGCTTATGGCAGAAAGGGGGAAATAATGTCCAACGCAAAACCGCAGATAGGCGTGCTTGCGGTGCAGGGTGCGTTCATCGAACATGAACGCATTCTTGAATCGCTTGGCGTCGAAGTCTTTGAAATTAGGCAATTGCGTGATCTCGACCGTCATTTAGACGGTCTTGTACTCCCCGGAGGTGAAAGCACCGTACAAGGCAAGCTCCTTCGCGACTTGGGGCTATTCGAACCATTGCGTCAAAAAATTGTAAACGGGCTTCCCGTGCTTGCGACATGCGCAGGGGCAATTCTCCTTGCCGAACACATCGCGGGCGAAAACAAGGCTCACTTCGCAACGCTTCCGGCAGTCATCCGTCGCAATGCTTACGGACGGCAGCTCGGCAGTTTCTTTACAGAAAACGAAGTCGCGCACATCGGAAAAGTTCCGCAAACTTTTATTCGCGCACCATTCTTCGAATCTGTTGGGAACGACGTCGAAGTTCTTTCGCGAACCGCGAGCATAAACACTGACGCAAACGCCACAAGCGCCACAAAGCAAATCGTCGCCGTAAAATACAAGAATCAAATTGCACTGTCGTTCCATCCAGAACTCAATAGCAATACAAGCATTCACCAGTACTTTTTGAATCTTGTAAAGTAGGGCATGCGCATGTCCAATCCGCAAATTCATTTACTTCAAATAAAAAATGCCGACTGATGAACCAGTCGGCACTTTTGTTGATGTAGTGAAGAAGCAAGAACTTACTTTCCGCCAACGGATGCGCTATAAATTTTTTCAAGCAAATTAAGCGCACCCTTATAACCGACGAAACTACGATTGATAATCAAAGTTTCGCTGGACGGAGGTGTAATTTCAAAGAACAAAGCGCCCTTATCATTGGCAAGATTGATTTCCCAAGAAGAAGCAAGAATCAACGGCTTTCCAGAAGAGAAATCAACTTCCTTGATTGCCTTTTCAATCAAGTAGCCATCTTCTTCGAATTCCACTTCAACATCGACACCTTCGCTGATATTATGGAAAGCATCTTCAATTCCCTTGCGGAATTTCTGCGGAGGATCGTCCGTGATAATCGCCTTGCGCGGAATAAGGCCGATTTGGTCAGCAAGGAACTTGGTGTAAGCAAGCGTGTAAGCGGAATCAGCGGTAATCGCAAATTCACTCGGCATACCATACCAGTATTCAGCAAAGAATTCAGAGAAGTGTTCCAAATAGTAGTAATAAATACCATTTTCTTGTTCAATGAACTTTTCGCTCTGTTCCTTATCGATTCCGGCAAAATCAACAACTTTGCGGATAAATGCAGCAGTTGCTTCGGCACCGATTGGAATTTCAGGAATATGGAGGAACGGCTGACCATATTTTTTCTCAAGGTGTTCAGCATTTCTCACGCCGACCCACGGAGAAACCACCAAGTTGAACTGGGCTTCTGGAATGCGCAACCAGTCCTTGACACCGTTATTTTCAGGTCCAAAGAGCACATTCACTTCAAAGCCAGCGCCACGGAGAATACGGGCAAGTTCCTGATAATCTCCGCGCCAGTTCTGGTTGTAATACGGAACTTCAAACCAAAGGTTGACAAGGCCCTTCTTGCGTTCGCCCTTGTAATCGCCCACAAACTGATCGACAATGGCGTTTACCACTTCTTCGTGACCGAAAAGGTTATTGCCCTTAAAGCCTGCGGTATCCACAGCCACAATCGGGTAACCCAAATCGCGATATTCATTCACCAAGCTGGGGACGTCATCACCAATGAGGCCGCCCACGCAACCCGTGAGAACAACATAAAGGTCGCCATCGAAAACTTTGAGTGTCGATTTGATTAACTGATCCAAAGTCTTGATGCCGCCAAACACGATATCGTTTTCGGTGGAGTTTGCGCTCGGCATGTTACCAGCACCAGCGAAAATGCTGCCCTGGAAGCCGTTTTCAAAAGTGAGGAATGCGGTTTGCTTAAGCTGGCAACCCGGAGAGCAGTTGGCTATAGGAACTGCACCCTTGATGCCGACAACCGTATTGGACGCACCGACTGCACAAGAATAGCGGGGGTCCGAAATAGAATTGCTTTTTTTCTTTGTTTTAAGTGCTTCTGACATTTTCGAAATCTCCCTTATTATGCGTTTTCTGAATTAGATTCTTTATCTTTGCTGAACTTGAGATTTCTCGGTTCAGGAAGGTCATTGAGTGTTTCCGGGTGATGCGTCAGGTAGAACGGATCGTCCTGAGCAAGCCACCAATCAGAATACGGGAGCTTCACATTACGCTTGAGAACCTGATTAAACTTTGTACGTGAAAGAACGCCCTTGAGCATTTCACCAATGCGGAGAATACCTTGATAGCCCACTGGAATATGTTCGTCACCCATGGTGAGGGTCGGGAATCCAAGGTGGCCCGCAACAGAGGCAAGGCCCGGATGGCGAATGAGCAAGAAGTCCGTCTTGGCACGCTTCAAAAGTTGCGGAAGCTGGAAGGCACGAGTCTTACTTACAGTATAGTGCGGAATGTCGCCGTAAGTTTCCACAAGTTCCTTCAAGGTGTCTTGATGCTTTCCAGCGCCATCGTAAATGGGGTCATGGTGGAAAACGAGAGCTGCATCATGGCCAATTCCAAGTTCCGAAAGAACACTGATAAGGCCGTGAGCATAAGCAGAACCCGTCATCACGATGCCGTTCTTGCCCTTGAAAAATTCGCGAAGTTCAGCGAGCTTCGGAGCAATACGCTTATGTTCACTTTCGATATATTCTTCAGCTTCTTTTTCTTTGCCAACAACTTTTGCAATAGCGCGGAGCCATTCGTCAGTGCCCTTAATGCCATACGGTTGCGGAGCATCGATTTGCGGAACGCCGAAGGATTCTTCAAGTGCGGTGGCCATGTAGCCACCCAAAGTATCGCAGAAGGTAGCAGTCGCGACAGCTTCAGAAGCCTGGCGGATTTCATCGAAAGATGCAGTATCCAAGAGGTAGTTGACGCGGAGGCCAAGCGGAGCAAGCATTTCAGAGAAATAGTCCGTTCCCCAAAGCGCAACAATATTGAGCAAGTCATTTTGCTTTTTAGTCGGATGGCGATTCACGATTTGACGGAGAACGCCATGGAATGCAATGTCGAAGCCGGTTGACCAATGCTTGGAACGGAAACCTTCGCAGTGCAGCGGAATTATAGGCACGCCAACTTCCGGTTCCATTTCTTCGGCGACGGAGTCAATGTCTTCACCGATAATAGCGGTAGCGCAAGCCATGCCAATGAAAATAGCCTTGGGATTGAAACGTTCCTTTGCATCACGAATCGTTTGACGAAGCTTTTCAGAAGCACCGAACACCATGTCCTGTTCTTTCAGGTTGGTGCTGATGTTCAAAGTATTCTGCAAAGGCTTGCCACGACGCTTAAGGCCCACATGCATAGAAAGGTTGAATTTGGAGTTTTCGCCGCTGCAGCCGATCGGGGAATGGTCAATCAAAGCGCAGTCCGTGAGGTTGCCCACCTGGCACTGAACAATTGCATTGGAGCACATGGTTTCTTGGTTCAGCGGAGAAGCGAGTTCGCAAAGCTTACAGCCGCCACCCTTGCCCGCACAGCCACCGTGCTTTTTCGCACTGCGTTCGTCGTAGGCAGATTCCTTGATCAAGTCGCTGGCTTTGCCGTCCCAACCGATAATGGTACCCAGTCGATATTCGCGGTTCTCGACCGAGGTCATATTTAAATTAATGTTAGTTGATGCCATAGATTTTTACCTCCTGCCGGTTCTCGCTAAATGGAGTAGTCCTTTTCCATCATGCCGTAGTCGATGAGAATTTGTTCCAAGCGGTCCTGCGTCATCGGAGTCGGGATGGTAAAGAGTTCATTTTCGTCGATGTTCTTCGCGAGTTCGCGGTACACATTGGCCTGGCTGCAATTCGGTTCGAAATCGATCACGGTCTTCTTGCGGATTTCTGCCTGCTGCACGATGTTGTTGCGCGGCACATACTGAATGAGCTGCGTGTTGAGTTCCTTGGTGAATGCGCGGAGCAAATCAAGTTCGTTATCGACGTTACGGCTGTTGCAGATGATACCGCCGAGGCGAACTTCACCGCGTTCAGCGTACTTCGCGATACCCTTACAGATGTTGTTTGCAGCGTAGAGGGCCATCATTTCGCCAGAAGCCACGATGTAGATTTCCTTGGCCTTGCCTTCACGAATCGGCATAGCGAAGCCACCGCACACAACGTCACCGAGCACGTCATAGAAGACGTAGTCGAGATCTTCAGTGTATGCGCCGAGCTGTTCGAGCATGCTGATGGAAGTGATAATGCCGCGGCCTGCGCAACCTACGCCCGGTTCCGGGCCACCGGATTCCACGCAGCGCACGCCCTTGAAGCCGACCTTTTCAAGGTCAGAGAGTTGAATTTCGGTCTTATTATCGCGAATGGTGTCAAGCACGGTTTTCTGATGGAGGCCACCGAGCAGGAGTCGCGTAGAGTCCGCCTTGGGGTCGCAACCGACAACGAGAACATGTTTACCTTGTTCTACAAGCCCTGCGGTCAAGTTCTGTGTCGTAGTAGATTTGCCGATGCCGCCTTTACCATAAATAGCGATTTGACGTAAACGTTTTGCCATAAAAAAGCCTCCTTAAGAGTCTGATTCCTACAAAAATGCTAGGTTTGGCGGAATTTTAGAATTAATGTCAACCCTTTCCAATATTTTTTCAACCCATTTCGACCAAAAAAAATTTTTTTCGGCTCAGCTATAGCTTCGCCTTATCGCTCAATTTATTCCGTTCCTATCACTGGTCAAAAGACATGGTTTTGAGCATCTAAAAAGGATTCGCTAAACAATAACACCTAATATTCTTATAAAGATTAAGTTTAATTATTTTATTTAAAATAATTGTTTAGAAACATTATAACAAATTAATCTAAACAGAGAAAATTTCTATTCCATCGAACACACCGAAGATTGTATAGTAAAAAACTATAACAAGCACTAGAAATATAATATTAGACAATAGCATCAATTCCTTCTATATTATGTGCCGGCGTGAAAAGCCTACAACTGCAAAGTTTTGCAACGGAGACTCGCCATGTCAGAAGATATTGAACGAAATTTAGACTTTGATACCGTTATCGAGCGTCGCCACACGAATTCCATCAAATACGACTTCGCGGTGGAGCAACGTGTAGTAAAGCCGGGTGAAGATCCTTATAGTCTTCTCCCGCTTTGGGTCGCTGACATGGATTTCAAAACTTCTTCGTTTATTCAAGACGAGTTGATTCGAGTTGCCGAATATGGGATTTTCGGTTATAGCGAGCCGAAAGACGATTACTACGAAACCGTCAAAAACTTTTATCGCCGCCGCCACAATTATAACATCGAAGACCGCAAATGGATTATTAAGGTTCCTGGAGTGATGTTTGCGCTCGGTATGGCCATCAAAGCATTTTCGAATGAAGGCGATTCCATACTCATCCAGCAGCCGGTCTACATGCACTTTGCCGATGTCATCATCAATAACAATCGCAAAGTCGAGAGCAATAATCTTGTCTATGGCGAAGATGGTCGCTATCACATCGACTTTGTGGATTTCGAAAAGAGAATCATCGAAAACAACATCAAACTCTTTTTACTTTGCAGCCCGCACAATCCCGTTTGCCGCGTCTGGACCCGCGAAGAGCTTACACGCCTCGGAGAAATTTGCCTCAAGCACAATGTCATTGTCGTAAGCGATGAAATCCATAGCGATTTCGTCTTTGAAGGAACGCATACCGTATTTGGTTCGATAAGCGAAGACCTTGCGGACAATTCCATCATCGTCACCGCCCCGACAAAAACATTCAATTTGGCAGGCATCCAAATCGCACACGCCTTCATAAAAAATCCATTGATTCGCCGTGCATTCCGCAAGCAAATTTTTGCCTCCGGCTACAGTCAAGTCAGCATCCAAGGAATCGTCTCAGCACAGGCCGCCTACAGCAAAGGCGAAGTTTGGCTCGATGCGCTCCTCAAATACATCAAAGGAAATATCGATTTCACAAACAAATTCATTAAAGAAAATTTAAAGGGAGTCAAGCTCGTACCGATGGAAGCAACCTACCTCGCATGGATTGACTTCAACGGGACAGGGCTTTCACCAGACAAGATCCAAGATCGCATCCGAAACAAGGCTCGACTGTGGCTCAACAACGGGATTCTTTTCGGGAATACCGGAGAAGGGTTCCAACGGCTGAACCTAGCTTGTCCACGAAGTACCTTGGCCGAGGCTCTCAATAGGCTAAAAGTTGCGTTCAATTCATAGGGACGCACAACGAGAAGCCCTCAGGAAGCCTAGAATCCACCTGAGGGTTTCTTCTATTTTTAATATTCCTATAACACATATAGGATAGGAACGGAAAAATTTTTATATTTTCGCCTAGTCGCAAGAGGGGGCAGCCCCACTCAAGGCGGGATTTACAACTTCACATTAAATTTAGGGATTACAAATAACCATGACATTACAACAATTACGCTACGCCATCGGAATCTCTAAAGTCGGTTCCTTCAACAAGGCTGCCGAGTCTTTATTCATTTCCCAGCCTTCATTGACGACGGCCATCCACGATCTCGAAGATGAAATCGGCATCACGATTTTCAACCGCACGAGTCGCGGTGTCACGCTCACGCCCGAAGGCGAAGAATTCATTGCCCGCGCAAACGAGCTTTACAACCACTACACTTCCGTTCTCGAACGCTACAGCAAGGAAGAACAGAAGAAGAAGCGTTTCGCTGTTTCGACGCAGCACTACTCCTTCGCCGTCAAATCCTTCGTGAACATGGTGAAGAAATTCAACATCGATGACTACGAATTCGCCCTCCGCGAAACAAAGACGAAAGAAGTCATTGACGATGTGACAAGCCTTCGCAGCGAAATCGGCATCATCTACTTGAGCGACTTTAACCGCAAGTACATCACTTACCTGCTGAGAGAACACGACCTCGTTTTCCAGAAATTGATTGATTGCAATGCTTACGCCTACATGTGGAAGAACAACCCGCTCGCGAAAAAGCCCTACGTCAACCTCGAAGACCTTTCGGAATACCCGTGCCTTTCTTTTGAACAGGGCGAAAGCGGCAACTACTACTTCGCTGAAGAAATTCTAAGTACAAACGAATATCACAGAACCATCAAGGCAAATGACCGCGCCACCATGCTGAACTTGATGGTGGGCCTCAACGGCTACACGCTCTGCTCCGGTATCATTAGCGAAGAAATCAACGGTTCCGATTATGTGGCCGTGCCGTTCAAGGATGCCAAAGGCGAAAACGACCGCAAGATGGAAATCGGCTACATCACCAAGAAGAACTTCATGCTCAGCACGATTTGCCGCATTTACATCCGCGAGATGGAAGAATACCTAAGCGCTTACACTTCTGAACATCGTTCGGAACAGTAGCATTACCCCGGTTCTACGAACCGGGATTTTCTATAATTGTTTTATGTCCCTTAGCTCTAGCATTTTCAACCGTACATCGCTCCTGCTCGGCGACGATGTCATGGAAAGCATCTATAAAAAGCGAGTCATCATTTTTGGACTCGGCGGTGTCGGTAGCTGGTGTGCCGAAAGCTTAATCCGTTCAGGAATACAGGAACTCGTTCTCGTCGATTCCGATCGCGTTTGTATAACCAACGTAAATCGCCAACTGATGGCAACTCCCAAAACCGTTGGCCAAGTCAAAGTCGAAGTTCTCAAGAATCGTTTGCTCGAAATCAATCCGCACGCAAAAATCATTGCACTGCAAGACATCTACGAAGAAGCGAATACGGAAAAATTCCAGCTAGACACATTCGACTACATTATCGATGCTATCGATAGTCTCGAGAACAAGATGCAATTGCTGTGGCACGCGTCTAAAACAAAAGCTACCGTATTTTCCTCAATGGGCGCCGCCCTCAAAATGGATCCCACGCGAATCAAGGTCGCAGAATTCTGGAAAGTTTCTGGATGTCCCCTCGGCCGTGCACTCCGCGACAAGTTCAAGCGCAAAAAACTTTTCCCCAAGAAAAAAATCATGTGCGTCTATAGCGATGAGCTCTTGAAAAACCGAGGGAAAAGTTCCTCTTGCGGAACAGACGCTTGCATGTGTCCCAAAGTTCGTCACGAGCGCAGCGAAGCAGAACTTCAAAACGAGAATTTGATCAATCATGAATGGTGCAGTACAAAAGCACAAATCAACGGCACCATGGCACACGCCACCGCGATTTTCGGATTCACTATTGCGGGCCTCGTGATGCAAGACATTTATCAAAAAGCAACATTGCAGCAATAAAAAATCATAGATCCTATCGGGCGTTGCCCTCCAGGATGACAGTAACGTGATTTGTTATAGATCTTTTCTATAAGAAGTCCTAAAAACAAAGTATTGGACAAACTCATAAACGCCTTCTATATTTGGCATCGCACAAAGACAAGGAGGTATTTATGACAAACGGCATATTTTTTGGATCTATAACAGTTTTACTAGGCACCATCGTTTCGTTGCTCTCTTTTGTTTTGCTTCCTTTTTGCAAACACATGGATGGCATCGTTATGCGATGCCATTACACCTCCATCACTGACGGCTTCGTAGGTATCGCCATCGCACTCGTTGGCATCGCCTACTTGCTATTACCCAAAGCACAAAAGGCCTTGTCTTTCGCGGTAATCGCCTTGGGTGTTATTACTTCACTTGTCCCCACAGTCATTGTAGGCGTCTGTTCGCACCCGCACATGCACTGTCATTCTATTTCATCCCCAGTTCTTCAGCTGGTAGGAATCGTTATCGCACTTTTTGCTGTGGCTAATATCGCCTTCTTGGCAAGCCGCAACTTCGAATCGGAGGATTTTACTAATGAAACACACTACGCTTAAAATTATTTATACAAACTTTTGGAGTCACCCTGTTCGAAGCCTCGGCCTTGTGATTTTGACCGCCATCGCTTCGGCAACATTACTTTCTAGTGTCATTTTTTCCAAAAGCCTTGACACTGGATTCGAACAACTTTCATCACGCATGGGAGCCGATTTGCTCATCGTCCCCTTTGATAGTGAAGCCAAGGACCAGTCCATTCTTTTGCAAGGTGATTTGAGCAATCACACACTCCCTCGCGAAGTTTTAGACTTTACACGAAAGCTCCCTGGAGTAAAAATTGCCTCCCCGCAATTTTACTTCACTACACTCAGCGCAAGTTGCTGCGATAAGAAAGTCAACATTATCGGCTTCGATTCCAAAACTGATTTTACTATCAAGCCATGGATTCGTAAAACATACAAAAGCGAATTCAAGCCTGGTTATGTCATCGCCGGAAGCGACATCGATATTGAAAAGGGCGGAATCATCAAATTTTTCGATAAGGAATTTACCGTCGTTGGAACGCTTGAACCTCTAGGAAACAAGCTCGACCAAGCCATATTTGCCGACATCGAAACAATCGAATTGCTCCGAGAGGCCGCGGCCAGCAAAGGTTACAACTTCATCCCCAAAGAAAAACCTTCCGCAATCCTCGTAAACCTCGAAAATGGAGCAGATTTCGAAAAAATTTCTCAATCGCTTTACGAACAATTCAACGACTTGCAAGTCATCCCGCGCAAGAACATGTTCGATAGCATTATCGCAACTGCAGGCTCATTCAAAATTGCAGTATGGATAATTTCTGGATTATTCTTGCTCATCGTGATTGCAGTTGTCTACATTGCATTCTCGGTTTCGACAAACGAACGCAAACGTGAATTTGCAACACTCCTCATTATCGGAGCTACTCGCAAAAAGCTCACCAACATCGTTCTTGGAGAATCCTTGATTGCAAGCGGGAGCGGAGCCTTTGCAGGTACGCTTTTTGGAGCCGTCGGCATCATATCTTTCCGCTTTTTGATACAAGATAATTTGCAGATACCCTTTTCACTCCCTAACGCATCCACCATCCTTGTAACAATTATCGGTGCGCTCTTCATCCCCGCTATTGCAGGCATCGGAGCTGCGTACCACATCGCTAGAAAAGTCGGAAAAATCGACATTTACACTGCATTAAAGGAGGACGCTTAATGATTCTTAACGGAAATAACATAACAAAGCAATACACAAGACGTGGCGAAAAATTTAATGCGGTCAACAACGCAGATTTCTTCGCATGGTCAGGCGATTTTACCGTCATCTTCGGAGAATCCGGAAGTGGCAAGAGCACTCTTTTGAACGCCCTTGCTGGCGTTACCGCACCGACATCAGGGAACGTCGAACTTGACGGGCAGCCGCTCTTTAAATTAAACGATGAAGAACTCGCACGTTTACGCAACGAGCGCATCGGCTACATTCCACAAAATACAGCAAGCCTTTCAGCATTCACCGTCGCCGAAAATATCACTTTGACTTCGACCTTGTATAACAAGAAAATCGACAAGGAACATATCAAAGCGCTATTGAACAAGCTCGGCATCGCACACCTCGCCAACGAACATCCGCAAAATCTTTCTGGTGGTGAATTGCGCCGTGTTGCCATTGCACGTGCTCTAGCCAACAAGCCAGACTTGATTATTGCAGACGAACCAACAAGCAACCTCGACGAAGAAAACAGCCGCAAGGTCTATAGTCTTTTTGCAAGGCTTGCACGGACGGGAGTCGCTGTCGTCATCGCCACACATGACAAAAACGCATTCGGTTACAGCAATCGCGTTTACCACATGAAATCTGGCTCGCTCGTTCCCGACATCGGCGAATACGGCAACCTGTAAAATTCTAACTTTAGGTCATGAAACTTCTCATCATCTACTTTCTTGTCCTTGGATTCATTTGCATCCGCGACTTGTTCAAGGTCAAGAATTTCGACGATTACGTCGTTGCAGGCCGTAAACAAAGTTCACCGCTCGTTTTCATGAGCCTCATGGCCACTGTCCTTGGGGCTTCCGCAACAGTGGGCATCGCCGCACGTGCCGAAAGTATCGGTTTTGCCGCATTCTGGTGGCTAGGCGTCGGAGCAATTGGCTTCTGGTTCCAGGCCGCATTCCTGAGCAAACCGGTTCACGATCTCGATGTACGCACACTCCCTGAAATTGCCGAAAAGACGGTCGGGAGAACAGGACGAAAGCTCGTCGCATTTATTATTGCCGTTTCATGGATTGGAATTATCGCTGCGCAGTTTGCCGCTGTCGCAGGATTCATCGGACTTGTGCTTGGGCATGATGCAGGCACGCAATCCGTTTTGATTACAGCAGTCATCGTGATTGTCTACACGCTTTTAGGCGGGCAACTTTCTGTTGTCCGCACTGACGCACTGCAATTTGGAATTTTGACTCTTGGATTTTTCGCCGCCGCAATTTATTTGTTCGGCGGTTTTTCCGGCGCAGAAAGCGCGACATTGTCAAATGGGACTTCCGCAGGCCTTGCCTCTTTCGGAAACTTTAATCTCTTGAACGAAAAATTCAGTTTCTCAGATTTAGCGATGATGTTATTTACCGTCGGCGGAGCCTATTTCCTCGGCCCCGATGTAATTTCAAGAAACCTCGTTGCGAAAGATTCTTCATCGGCGCGCAAGGCCGTTGTCATCGGAAGTTTCGCCATCCTCGTCTTTAGCGTGATTATCGTTTTGCTCGGCATGTGGGCAGCCACTTACGCACCGAATGTAGCCGGCAATAGCGTGAATCCTTTATTCCGCCTCGCCTCCGGCGTGCTTCCGCTACCACTCGCTGCACTTTTATCCGTCGGACTTTTATCGGCACTGCTTTCATCAGCAGACACATGCCTCATCAATTCCGCAGCCATTTTCGGAAGCGACATACTGAACACACGTCGAATTTCTGTAGTTCGTTTGATCGTTGTCGCTATCGGCATCATCGCCACTTACCTTGCACTCCAAGGCAAAGATATTATAGGGCTTTTAACAATGGCGTATTCCGTCTACACACCGGGAATTGTAGCACCGCTTGCAGTCGCAATCATAGCACACAAAAAGTTCAACATCAAAAAAACATTGTGGTACGCAGGCGTTGTTGTCGGTGGACTTTTCGGGCTTATCCCCGCAATTTTTGCGTCAACTGCAAAAATTGCACTCCCCGCCTACATTCCCCATATCGGGATTGCCATCTCGCTTATTTTTGCACTTGCTAGTTTAAAACGCAAATAAAAACTAAAATTTAATTAGGCTTGATTCGAACAACTTCGTCACAGAGTTCGCATACTGCCGGGCGGTGCGTCACAAATATCATCGTTTTTTCAGGGAACATTGCAAATAAGCGCCTATAAAGTTCGCTTTCCGTCGATTCGTCAAGCGAGGCGCTGATTTCGTCGAATAGCAAAACATTTCCGGGCCGCAACAGTCCACGCGCAATCGCAATACGTTGCGATTGGCCTTCGCTAAGGCCACGGCCACGTTCTCCCAAATTCGTATCCAAGCCTTCCGGCAAATCAAAGACGAAATCAGCACATGCGGCATGCAAAGCCTGCCGCATCTCGGCGTCTCCGACGCCGGGCCTCGCGAACTGCAAGTTATGCCGTATCGTACCGCTCATCAGCGTATTGCCCTGCGGAACATACACAAACTCTTTACGTGTATCCTTTGCAACAACACGTTCAAATGCAGTGCCATCATGTTCTAAATAAATCAAGGCACGGCCTTCATCGGGAGCAACAAATCCGAGCAAGATTCTAAACAAAGTAGTCTTTCCCGTTCCAGTTTCACCCATAATGGCCGACTTGCTGCCCGGTTTAAAATCATGCGAAAAATGCGAAATAATTTCTTCCCTATTTCCTTTTTGCGCATTTTCCGTCTCATAGCCAAAACTCACATTTTCCAGACGGACACCCACTCGAACAGCATTTTCGCTTTGCGCAGCAACACTATCCAACAAATGCGACTCATCACGCTTTACCGGAACTTCTCCGGCATCGCGTTTCAATTCATCCAAACGATCAATACTCGCCGTCGAATGAATCAATTGCGGAACCATTCTCAAAAGCGTCAAAATCGGATGTTGGATTTGCCCCACCAACTGCAAAAAAGAAGTCATCGTTCCGATTGTAATTATTCCATCGCGCAGCCCAAGGCCACCCCATACAAACGCAAGTAAGTAACCAAGGCCAAAAGCAGAGCCCAGCGAAAAACGCGAAATCGTCGTGAATCGCGTACGGCGCAAAACATCATGTTCCAGCTTTTTCTGTTTTCCCTTCAAGAGCCCCGTCACCCAATTTTCACTTTCGAGCGAACGCAGCACCGCATTATATTCCACTGCTTCCTGCACCTGCATCTGGATACGGCTTTCTCCATCGCGAATATCAAGCGTCATCTGACGCAACTTTCGCGAGACCATTTTTCCAACCACAATCATTACAGGAGTAAAGAGCAACAGCGCCCATGCCAAGCGTACATCGAACCAACGCATCATGAGAAACGCACCCAAGAGTTGCACGCCCGTCACCAACATATCTGGAATCGTTTCCATCGTAGATGTACAGACCGTCTCAATATCTTTCGTGAGTCTCGACGAAATATCGCCCGAATGTAGAGGCTTGCTGCCGTACAGTTTCCGTTCGAACAGCAACTCAAAATAAGTCAAGCGCAAAGCATTCGACTTTCGCACCATTGCACTTGCATTCATGTAATAATACACAAGTCGAAGTACAATAGAGCCAACAACCGTAAGTACCAAAAAAACAACCATACGGATAACATCATCATTTGTCCCCGTACGGATAGTCTCATCAATAAACTGCTTGCTGAGCCATATCATCAAAAGTCCAAACGCAACACGCCCGACACCCACCATTATGCGAATGATGATATTTGCACGGAATCCGCGCAGTTCATGCCACAGCCAAGCAACGTACTTCATTCAACCACGTTTACTTTCTGCCATTCATTAACAATCGATGCCACATCTTTCAAGGCATCGTCTCTTGACACGTCATACTCTTCACAAAGTACATCCGTAAGGCTTTCTACCGTAAAATCACCTTGAGCCTCAGCCTGTTTCCACAACCATGATGCAGTTTCATTCAAACAAAGGAGTCGACCAAAATCAAGAGCGCCAACACCCTCACCCATAATTACTTGTTCACCGCAAACATCGCGCAGCACAAAACCATTCTTAATTTTCATAATTTAACCCTCTTATAAAACCATAGAAAGTAACGTCTAAAAGGTAGTAGAATATACCACAATTTTGCAGCACATTTCCGCCAAAACGTTTCTAATGAGCGTTTTTTGCCCTTAGCACTTACAACATAAACAACTTTTGCACGAACATCATCCCAATTGCAATGTTCCCGCAACGACAAATTGCCATCGCCCATCAAGGTCACGTGATTTCCGTCTATCGCCACAATGCGGTGTATTACATAATTACCAGTTTCAACTTTGGCAAGCACAACACTCCCGCGTTTACAACCTTCTGGACGTTCGAGGATAACTTTTTCAGAGCCACCTATAATAAAAGGCAACATGCTTACACCATTCACCGGAAACGTAACGGCCACGCCGTCGTCAACCAGGCGAATCGCCTCTGAAAGAATAAAATCATCCGAAATCACGCAATCGTCTCACAGCAAAGTTTAGCAGCAGCCTCATCCGGCAAACATTCCAAATGCCAAACAGGAACATGCGAAGCAAGCGAATTTTCTGTACGATGCAGGCCATCAGCAATAGCCCTGTCCCAGCGCTTTCCAGAAATACTAGGCAACAGCGCCGCATATGCCGACACGCCACGTAAACGTTCAATCTTATTATGCGGAGCCTGTTCCAACAAAACGAAGCCGCCTAACGGAGCATCCATATTTTTGTAGCATGGAGTTTTACCACTCCAAGGACTTCCATAAACTTTGGCGCACAAGCCATCTTCGAAAAAGCGAACGACAGGATTATCGTCATTCAACAATTCCGTACCGGCGATATGGCGCAGCCACAATCTTGCATGGGTACTTTTCCCCGTTCCGCTTTTTCCAAGGAACAGATATCCACAATTTTGATAAGTTACCACAGCGGCATGGAACAAAGTCGTTCCAAGATTTGCTGTAGCCAAAGCATACAAGACCATCAATGCGTTGTCAATAGAAAACTTATGGGTTTTTGATTTTTCTTCGGGCAGATAAAGTTTTGCCGACTTGTAGTCTTTTGAGCAAACCAACATTCCCGTTGAAACGCTCCTTAATACAAACTCAAAAGTCGGCAGATTTTCAGCGGTATGACCACAGATAATATCTTGGCCTTCCTCGCTCTGGCGCATTTCTTCCACATACTCAACGTAAGCACCCTGTACAATAGAAAGTGAGAAAACAGCATCACAAGCGTCATCATCATTTACAACGAAAGGTTCATAATTTTGCATCAACGAAAACATATCTTCGTCAGCATCAACAGAAAACTGATGTTCAGCAACCTTGTAATACCTTTTAGCCATAAATTCCCTTTACAGAACACATTTCAAGTATTTATTTCCAATAATAGAAAAAAAGACTAAAATTCAGACTCTATATAAAAAAAGCCGCGAGACATTCCCGCGACTTTTCAAATTGCACACAAGTCATCAGCCAACGACTAGTAGATGAATGGGCATATAGGCTTCCCACCTTCGACGGGAAGCCATGCTTTTCATTAGTAAATGAATGCGCATTGAGGCCTCCCACCTTCGACGGGAGGCCATGCTTTTCATTAGTAAACGAATGCGCATTGAGGCCTCCCACCTTCGACGGGAGGCCATGCTTTTCATTAGTAAATGAAAAGCATCTCTCTATACTTCGGCAGGGGCCAGAGTTCGTCGGGAACGATTTTTTCTAAGCCATCTACTTCCTTGCGGAGAGCGGCAATCGCATCGACAATGCCTTCATGGAGTCCACCAAGAGACTTTTCCATCACATCAATGGCAGCCGTCAAACGAGTCAAGCCTTCGCCGAGCGATTTGGCGTAACCGTCAAGACCCGGGAATCCTTGGTTCAAAGCCATTTCGTTTGTCTTGAGCGCATTGGAATATGCTTCCACGACCTTCGGCAAAATAATATTCTTTGCCATATCGCGAGCAATTTCACCTTCGATATGAATACGCTTGTGGAAGTCTTCGCAATTCACTTCGTAACGGGAAATCATTTCGGCACGGTTCATTACGCCATACTTTTCGAAGAGAGCAATATTTTCTTCCTTCGTCAAAGCCTTGAGCGCTTCCATCGAAGTGCGGATGTTCGGGAGGCCGCGTTTTTCGGCTTCCTTCACCCAATCTTCGGTATAGCCATTTCCGTTGTACAAAATGCGCTTGTGTTCCTTCACGATCTTTTGCAAAATTTTCTGCAAGCCCGTGTGGAAGTTCTTGTCATCAAGCTTTTCAAGCTGATCCGAAATCAAGTCGAAAGCTTCAGCGACGATTGTATTCAGAACAACATTCGGTTCAGAGCAGCTCTGGCTAGAACCTGGTGCACGGAATTCGAACTTGTTGCCCGTAAATGCAAACGGAGAAGTTCTGTTACGGTCCGTAGCATCGCGCGGGAGCGGCGGAAGCGTATCGGAACCAAGTTTCATGGCGCCAGCTTGCTTGCTGGACTTCGGTACACCTTGTTCGAGCTGTTCAATCACGTCGGTGAGCTGATCGCCGAGGTAAATGGAGATGATTGCCGGAGGAGCTTCGTGAGCGCCGAGGCGGTGATCATTGCCAGCACCTGCGCAAGTCATGCGGAGCAAATCTGCATGCGTATCGACGGCATACATGATGGCGCAAATGGCTGTGAGGAACACGGCATTTTGGTGCGGGTCCTTGCCCGGATTGAGCAAATTGCCCTTGCCGTAAGAAAGGCTCCAGTTGTTGTGCTTACCAGAACCGTTCACGCCAGCAAACGGCTTTTCGTGCAACAAGCAAACGAGACCGTAGCGGTCAGCCACATTGCGGAGCGTTTCCATCACGAGCATGTTATGGTCGCAAGCAAGGTTCACTTCTTCAAAAAGCGGAGCAAGTTCGAACTGAGCCGGAGCCACTTCGTTGTGGCGAGTCTTTGCCGGGATGCCAAGCTTCCACAGTTCCTTTTCCACATCGTTCATAAAGTTCAAGATGCGGCTCGGGATGCTGCCAAAGTAATGGTCATTCATTTGTTGGTGCTTTGCAGGAGTAGCACCGAAAATCGTGCGGCCGGCTTGGTACAAGTCCGGGCGTTGCAGATAAAATCTCTTGTCGATGAGGAAGTATTCCTGTTCGGCGCCGAGCGTGACGGTCGTCTTCTTGGGACCAGCCTTGAAGCAAGTCATGAGGCGGCGAGTCGACTTGGAAAGAGCCTGCAAACTGCGGAGGAGCGGAGTCTTCTTGTCGAGAGCTTCACCCGTATAGCTGCAGAAAGCGGTCGGGATGCAAAGCGTAGCACCATTGCCGTGACGCTTGATGAACGCCGGAGAAGTCGGATCCCAAGCCGTATAGCCGCGAGCTTCGAACGTAGAACGGAGGCCGCCACTCGGGAAGCTAGAAGCATCCGGTTCACCGACAATCAAGTTTTTGCCGCTAAAGGCCATAATTGCCTTGCAACCAGACGGTTCAAGGAAGCTGTCATGCTTTTCTGCAGTCGAGCCAGTCAAAGGCTGGAACCAATGCGTAAAGTGCGTTGCACCGCGATCCATTGCCCAGCGCTTCATTGCATGAGCGACATCGCCAGCGATGCTCGGATCAAGAGCGACACCTTCGTCAATCGTTGCGAGAAGCTTTTCGCAAATGTCCTTCGGGAGGTAGGTGCGCATGGCATCGGCATTGAAAACGTCTTCGCCATAAAAATCGACATTCGCAGGAGCGGCAGGCATCACAGCACTCACCGGAGCAGTTGCGATATCGTAGATGGCCTTATTACGACTATTGTTCATTTTTTTCCCTTAATGTCTTCCCCGTCTTGTCATCCCGGACCTGAGCCTGCCCCGGATATTTTCCGGGGTTCCGGGATCGCCATTTCAGAGATTTTTAATTAACAGACTATAAGTTAGCAATGCTTTTACCCCTTTGCACTGTACAAAATCGCCTAATTTCCGCCCTTTTCATTACATTTTTGTAAAATTTATTCAGTTTATTACATTTTTGTAAAACAAATAGCAAAATATTTGCTATATTAAACTCGTTCATCTCTCCTAGAGCTGCGTCGGGTTACCGCAGGCCCGGCGCAGCAACAGGGAATTCGGAATAAACATGGATATACAATCCCTTGAAAACACGACTTTCGCGGCCATTGTCGAGAAAATCCAAAAGGTTCGCAAGCGTGACGAGCTTCTTAAAAGCATTCAAGGAATTTTAAAGCACAACTTCGAATCCATCGAAAACGAACACCTCATCGAATGCCAAAAAATCCGTAACATCATCGAAGGCATTCCAGGCGAACTCATCGGTAACACGCGCGAAATGCGCGAAGTGAGCAAGCTCGTACGACAAATCGCCCCCACAAGCGCAACAGTCCTCATCCGCGGAAAAGCAGGCACCGGCAAAGAATACGTAGCAAGGAGCATTCACGAATTTTCAGACCGCAAAGAAAGCCCGTTCATCGCGCTCAACTGCGACGCCCTCACCGAAGGCGCAAACTCTTTTGAAAGCGAACTTTTCGGATTTGAACGTGGAGCATTCACAGGCGCCACCAACCGTCACATCGGCAAGGCCGAACAGGCAAACGGCGGCACACTATTCCTTGATGAAGTTGCCGACTTGCCACTCCCTGCGCAAATCAAGCTTTTACAGTTTATTCAAGAACAACGTTTTAAGCGCCTCGGCAGCAACATCGAGCAGCGCTGTAACGTGCGCCTTATCGCAAGCACTGGCAAAAATCTTGAAGCCATGATGCAGCAAGGGGCGTTCCGCGAAGATCTTTATTACCGTCTGAACATTTTCCAGATTTCGCTCCCCGAACTGGTCCAGCGCAAGACGGACATTTTGCTTTTAGCCGACCATTTCATCGAAAAAATGAATTACAAATACGGCAAGAAAATTTTGCGTTTAAGCTCGCCTGCCATCGATATGCTCATGAGCTACCACTGGCCAGGAAACGTGCGCGAACTCGAAAACTGCATTGAACACGCATGCCTCGCCACCACTGACGTTTGCATCAACGCTTACGATTTGCCACCCACGCTACAAACCGACGTCACGTCAGGCACATCCGTACTCCCCGAAGGCAACAGCCCGCTCGCCACGCTGATGGACAGCTACGAGCGAGAAATCTTGAGCGAAGCGCTCCGCCGTCATGACGGCAACATGAGCGCCGCCGGGCGCGACCTTTCTGTAAGCCCGCGCATGATGCTATACAAAATAAGGCGGCTAGGAATAGCCGCCTCGAACTAAGTAAATTGTCACCCCGACCATTGCGCCGGGGCATCAATCAATTATCTCACAAGAGCGATGCCGTAAACCGGGAGCATGTCCTTCGGGGCATCAATCTTCTTGAGCTTGCCTTCATCGTAAGAATAAAGGCCGCCCTTAGAGCCACGGTCACCAATGTAAAGGATGCCGTCAACATCGTCAAAGACGAGAGAACCTTCGACGTCGCTCACATCAGAAACAGTCTTCACGGACTTTTCAGAGAGATCAACCTTTGCAAGAGGAACATCGCCATAGCCCTTATAAATAGCGGCATAGCCAACACCGTCCGGGTCTACAGCAAATGCATAGACACCACCACCGAGTTTCTTACCGTCAACAACCATCGACGAATTCTTCTTAGAGAAGTCAACAACTTCGATACCGCGCTTGTCGTCAGCATCTGTGCCATAGGCTTCATTGTATTCACCCTGAGAAGCAACGTAAAGCTTACCCTTGGCAAAGCCCATTGCCATCGGGTTTTTCTTAGCAAGCTTAATCGTGTCGAGGAGATCGCCATTGCTAAGCTTGTACAAAGCAAGGAGACCCGGAGCCGGATAAGCGTAATTTTCAGAACGCTGGAAGAGAGCAAACAAAGTATCGCCGCTCACTTCAAAATCAACGAGGTTCGGAGTAGAGGCCTTACCCTGATTGAACTTTTTCGTTTCAACAGTCTTCGTGATCTTGCCATCCTTAACAGCAACCTTCACAAACTTGGCAGCGCCTTCCAAAGCCACCCAGACTTCATCCTTGTTGGCTTTCACAACGTCACTCGGATTGGCGCCATCATCCAATTCAACCTGCCACTTGACCTTGTTTTCCGAAGCATCAACAAGAGCAAGGTTATCAGCACCATATCTTTCGAGCACGAAAAGATTGCCATCAATACCGATAATCTTGGAATCCTGATTGAATTGTACAGACTTATCAGAAACACCGTCTTCGTTAACCCAGCGAAGTTCGCCTGTCTTGTAGTCAGAGCCGAACACGTAAACCGAAGCCGGCTTCAGCGGATCATCATCAGCAGAAGTGGAGTTATCCGAGCAAGCCGTCATATAGAGGGCAAGGGACGATGCCGTAGCAAGCATGAGGAATTTTTTCATAGTGGTTCCTTTTTATGTTTTTCGCAGACGATATGAATTACAGATTTTGCAAGTCACATTCTGCGCGGGGTTTAAAACCCCTGTGTTAATGTTAATTTGTACTCTCTCCCCGGAGTTGGGTATGATATATACGGGTTTCTATACGTTTCATTCGTCAAGTTCCGGAGAGCAAAAACAAGTCGTGTTTTTTCAAAAGGTGCATAGCCAAGCGAGACATGATGCAAATCCACAGCAGGTTGCTTGATGCGATTTGCACGGTCATCAAAAATTTCAGTGCGATATTCCGAAGTCCATGTCAAATCAAGATGATACGGCAAGTCAAATCGGGCCTCGGCATAATACGAACGCGCGGGTTCATTTGGAATTTGTTTACCATAGTAATACTTCTCATCGCTTCGATCTTCAGCATCCTGGAATGTTGCACGCAAAATCACAGAAAGCCATTTTTTCGGTTTGCTTTCAAGTTCTGCTTCAAGCCCACGCACATGAGATTCACCTATATTGACCGGTTTCGAAAATCCTCCACTCACCAGCCAATAAATTCCATTATCCACATGTGTTTCGAAATATGTTGCTCGAATGGCAGTATTGCTTTTCGGAATCATGTAATAGCCACCAATTTCAAAACGCAGCGCCGATTCATCTTTCAAATCCGGATTCGAGAGCATTCCCGGATAGACACCGTAAACTTCCATCAGTTGCGGCATGCGAGCAAAACGGCCAAAGCTCAAATTGCCTCCATACCGAGAATTCGGTGCGTCATAACGTACAAAGCCGCGGCTTGTCCAAGAAACGTTTCGCACATTTTCCGTTTTCAGCGACTTCGCTGTCGTCGGTTGCACAAACTTTCCACCATGCACCTCGTCCTTGACAATCGACGCAGACGCTTCACCACCGATAGAAAGATTCTTAACAACATCATAGGACACATCGCCAGAGACATTTGTCGCAATACGCATCAAGTTCCATTTACTCGACGAGGTTCCACGTTTTTCATAATAGGCCGCGTCCATCGACAAACGCACATTGGCCTCAAGGCGTTCACCAGAATAATTCGCAACAACTTCTGGAACCAAAGTGTAACCTGCAGCGCCATATTCCTGCAAGCCTGGTAAATCATAACCCAAGTGATCTAACTGATAATACGAATGCGAAGTCGCCTTTTCATATTTTCCCGTCAGCGAAAGTTCCAGCCAAAGCCAACCGAGCAACTGCGGAAGTTCAGCACGATATGTTGTCTGTGCAAACTCGCCCTTATACCCAGCCACAGACGTCTGGTAATCATCGCGTCCAGGGTTACCACCTTCCGAGCGACTAAAATTCATATTCAATGTCGAGAACACACCATTTGCATGCAAAACGCGAGCCTTGAAAAGCCCCGAATATTCTGTAAACTCCGCATTGCGACGCGTATCCGTAAAATCGTCATCGGGATTGTACGGCGTTCCATTTTGACTTTTAAATTCGTAATCGTTATCGCTATGGCGCACCGACAAAGACGCGCTCACCGATGCGCTATCCGTCAAGCGCGAGAGCAACTGTGTCGAAGCTTCCCACGTATTATGGCTACCATAGCTTAAAAGCACACGACCCGATTTTTTTTCTTCCGGCTTGAGCACGGCTTCGGCAGGCTTCGAACCTTTCGTGATAAAGTTGATGGCACCGCCAATGCCGCGACCACCAAACTTTGCCGGCACACGATCCTTGTAGACTTCAATCTTTTCAATCTGGTTCAAATCAATCGAGCCAAAATCAACCGCACCGCCCGACGCATCGTTCAGCGGGATGCCATCCATGCAAACGACAATGTTCTTTGCCGAAACTCCGCGAATACTCACGGTCTGGAAACTCCCAACACCACCCTGTCGCGTATATTGCACGCCCGGCAAAGACGCCAAGACTTCAGCGGCCGAAAGCGAACGACCTTCCCAAGCTTCGGGCAAGACTTCGGCATAGCTTGAAGATGCCTGTAAAGGCTTTACGTTTTCGGACGTTACTCCGTAAACAGACGATTCCCCTAAATCCTGAATAAACTCTTCGGAAAAACTAGAAACGCTCGCAAGCAGTACGGTCGCGCACACGCGAACGTCTAAAAGGCTGCGTCTGCACGCAGTCAAACACCCACGCAAACGCGTGGCTATGCAAAGCGATGTCTTTCGCACCGTTTAACAACCCGTGGCGCAAAGCGCCCGTTGTGCCTTACAGTTCTTCTGACTCGGGGATCGCTCTACTTCCAGCCCCTTCACACCCGCCTTGCGGCAAGCATTGGTTTATGCTGGTTTCGTCCTCCCTTACAGCGGCGAGACCGTTCCCGGCTTTCACGGGATTCTCTTATATCGCATCGTTAGCGACACGATACAGCGTTTTACCGCATAAGGCAATACCTATGAAAAATATAGTAAACATACGGGGATTTCAACCCCTCCCGCCTATTTTTGTCATTTTCGCGGTTTCCATTCCGCGAGCACCATGCCCGCAACGATAGCCGCCGCACCCGCAATCGCGACGGCTGTTATTTTTTCGTCAAGTGCAATCACCGCCGTAATAATCGTCACGAGCGGAATTGCATAAATGTAGTTGCTTGCGAGGACCGTCCCGATTTGCTTTAAAACTTTATTCCAAATCAAGTAGCCAAATAGCGACGAGAACACCGTAAGGCAAATAAAGTTAAACGAGACTACAGGCTCCGCAAAATTTAGCCACGGAACATCAAGCGCCTTTTGAACGCTACCGCCAGCCTCGATGAACACCGCCGGGATTGACGAAAGCGCCCCATAAAAGAACATCTTGCGCGTTATGAAAAGCGTAGAATACTTTTCATTCAGCGGACGCACAATCAAAGAATAAATCGTCCACATGCACGCCGAGCTAAACGCCAGCAAGTCGCCCACCGGGGAAAGCTTCAGGATAAACTTTCCATTCAACACCACAAGCACCATCCCGACAAACGTGACAAGGCACCCGATAATTTGCCGTTTGCAAAGACGTTCGCTCTTGTAAATAAGCCCTGCAAAAATCATCGTGAGTAGCGGATTCGTACAGACAATCAGCGACACATTGCTCGACGGTGAAAGCGTCAGTGCCGTATTTTCGGCCCAAAAGTAAAGCGTACAGCCCGTGAGCCCGCACACAAACAAAATCAATTCGTGCTTCCAGTTTTCGCAACGGAACTTTTTATGGGAGGCAGCGAGGAGCAACAAGTACGTCACCACGAACCGCAACGTGAAAATCTGCACCGCCGAAAAGCCGTGATTCAAGAGCACCTTCGTGCTCACGAAGCTCGTCCCCCAAAAGAGGATAGTCACGACAGCGAGAATGTGCCAAAGGGCAAGGCCGCGGGAAAATGTTGCAGAAATCTTTTTCATCGAAACAAAAGATAGAAAATACAAGCATCATTTCCTCTAACGAGCGAGAAATCCCAATTTTCCACCTTTGCTATAACTTTTTTCTATCACTATCTATAATTTTTGACTAATTATGCTTTATTTTTTTCAACCAACCCGCCTAGAGATTCACTTTACCCATAGACTCAGCTATAGAAAGCAACTATATTTCACACCATAAAAAATTTATTAGAAAAAGGAATTTCACATGTCCAAGATCGAAACTCTTTGTATTCAGGGCGGTTGGCAGCCGAAAAACGGCGAACCGCGCGTTCTCCCCATCTACCAGAGCACCACGTTCAAGTACGAAACGACCAATGACATGGCCGACTTGTTCGACCTGAAGGCATCCGGCTACTTCTACACCCGTTTGCAGAACCCGACCAACGACGCTGTTGCCAACAAGATTGCCGCTCTCGAAGGTGGTGTTGCCGCTATGCTCACGAGTTCCGGTCAGGCAGCAAACTTCTACGCAGTCTTCAACATCTGCGAAGCTGGCGACCATTTCATCAGCACTTCTGCTATTTATGGCGGTACGAGCAACCTCTTCTCCGTGACGATGAAGAAGCTCGGCATCGAATGCACATTCGTTGACCAGGATGCCTCTGACGAAGAAATTGAAAAGGCTTTCCGCCCGAACACCAAGTGCTTCTTCGGTGAAACCGTTGCAAACCCGGCCGGCAAGGTGCTTGACCTCAAACGCTTCGCTGACATCGCCCACAAGCACGGCGTTCCGATGATTGTGGATAACACGTTCCCGACCCCGATTCTCTGCCGCCCGATTGAATTCGGCGTGGACATCGTGACCCACTCCACGACCAAGTACATGGATGGCCACGCCATGGCAGTCGGTGGCTGCATCGTCGATAGCGGCAACTTCGACTGGGAAGCAAACCACGACCGTTTCAAGGGCCTCACCGAACCGGATCCGAGCTACCACGGTCTCGCCTATACGAAGGCTTTCGGCAAGGGCGCTTACATCACGAAGGCTACCGCACAGCTCATGCGCGACTTCGGTTCTATCCAGTCTCCGCAGAACGCATTCCTTCTGAACGTCGGTCTCGAAACTTTACACCTCCGCATGCCGCGTCACTGTGAAAACGCTCTCGCCTGCGCCAAGTTCCTCAAGAACCACCCGAAGGTCGCTTGGGTCAACTACGCAGGCCTCGAAGGCGATAAGTACTACGAACTCGCCCAGAAGCAGTTCAAGGGCGGCCTTCCGTGCGGCGTTCTTACGTTCGGCATCAAGGGCGGTCGTGAAAAGTCCATCCAGTTCATGGATAGCCTCAAGATGATTTGCATCGTGACCCACGTGGCCGACGCCCGCAGCTGTGTGCTGCACCCGGCAAGCCACACGCACCGCCAGCTCAGTGACGAACAGCTCATCGAAGCAGGCGTTGCACCGGACCTGATCCGTTTCAGCGTCGGTATCGAAAATGTCGAAGACATCGTCGCCGACCTCACGCAGGCTTTGGACAAGGTCTAAACAATCGTATTACACCTCAATACATCAAAAACGGCGCTGACCAATCAGCGCCGTTTTCTTATTCTCTAGCCACGCCCAGTGTATATGCCTATATTTAGGGTACTAAAAAGAAGGATACACAATGCTTAACTTAATAAGGGCTGTCAGCCGCTTTTTATCGACATACACATCGCTTTTCGTCATCGCATGTGCAGTCATCGCGTTTTTCATCCCCACGCTTTTCGGCTGGGTTCACGGCAACACGAGCTCGATTATTCTCGGCATCATCATGCTCAGCATGGGTCTCACCATCACCATGGACGATGTCCGCAACTTGATGAAACGACCCGGTGACATTTTCCTCGGCGCCGTCGCACAGTACACCATCATGCCGCTCGTTGCTTTTACGCTCACAAAGATTTTCGGACTTGATCCGTATTTGGCAATCGGTATTGTCCTTGTCGGTTGCTGCCCGGGCGGTGTTTCAAGCAACGTCATGAGCTTTTTGGCTAAAGGCGACGTGACCTATTCCGTGAGCATGACGATGGCAAGCACACTTCTCGCTCCGCTTATGACTCCGCTTTTGGTCCTTTGGCTTGCCGACACGAGCATCGAAGTAAACGCAGTCGGCATGTTCCTCAACATCCTTTACGTGACCGTCTTCCCGATTGCAATCGGCTTCACTTGCAACTACTTCTTCGGCAAGCGCGCTGGCTTCAAGGAATTCCAGGCAAACATGCCCGCCGTGAGCGTTATCGGCCTTGCGTTAATCGTCGGTGGCGTTATCGTGACCGTGCGTCCGCAGCTCTTAACGAACGGCATGGGGCTTATCGCGCTCATCCTCGCTGTGGTGTTTTTGCATAACGGCCTCGGTTACGTGCTCGGCTACAGCGTCGGTCGTTTGTTCAAATTCAACACCGCCAAGAAGCGCACCATTTCCATTGAAGTCGGCGTGCAGAATGCAGGCATGGCAACAGTCCTCGCCGGCGCATTCTTCGCCAACCCAGAAAATCTCGCACTTCACCCGGAAGCAGCCCTCTGCGTTGTTCCATGCGCCATCAGCTGCGCCTACCATTCCATCAGCGGCACAATCCTCGCCGGCATCTACGCGCACATGGACAAGAAGAAAACCAACGCTTAATAGCGTTCGAGGATGACAAAGCATTTGAAAAGGGCGGCCCTTTCGGGTCGCCCTTTGTTATGACCAGGAAAACGTATGTCAATACAACAAAACCAAAAATCCTCAAATGCACTCGCGGCACTTTACGAACATTCATCAAGAAGCCGCGCCACAAACCGTTCCGTCAAGATATCAGCAATATCGCTAACACCTGACCACTCAAGATTCTGAGCAACATCGTAAGCGGGTAAACAGATGCGTAACCGATATTTGTTGCTTCGGAATTGCTGAGTCCGTTTGCGAAAGCAAGTGCCGGAGGGTCCGTTGTTGCACCAGCAAGCACACCGCAAAGCGAGAGGTAATTGACCTTGAACACCGCCTTGCCCACAATCGCCACCGTCATTAACGGCACGAACGTGATGATTGCCGAGAGCGCCATGTAGTAAAAGCCATCGCCATTCAAAAGAACATCGAAGAACTTGATACCTGCATTGAGACCCACACAGCTGAGGAAAATCGTAATGCCAAGCTCGCGCAGCATAAGGTTTGCACTATTCGCCATAAAGAAGTTGAGCGGCCCCATCTTACGCTTACGGCTAAGGATAATTGCCACAATCAACGGACCGCCAGCAAGGCCGAGCTTGAGCGGAGTCGGCATGCCAGGAATCGCCACCGGAATGCTTCCGACAATCACGCCAAGGAAAATACCAAGGAATGCCGGCAGAATTTCTGGATGGTCCAGCGCCGTGAGGGAGTCACCCAGTTCCTTTGCTGCAGCCGTAATCGCATCCGGCGTACCCACCACTAACAACTTATCCGCAAATTTCACACGAATATCGAGGCGCCCCGTAAACTTGAACCCGCCACGCGTCACACGGCTTACTGTCACACCGAAACGGTCGTTCAAAGCAAGCTGCTGGATGCTCTTTCCAAGAATTTTCTTGTTCGTCACGAGAATCGTCTTGACAGCCAAATTCGACTTCTGGAGCGTAATCGGTGTTGCCTGCTTTTCGCCAATAATCTTTTCCAAGCCCTCAATCGCCTCGGGCATTCCGACCACATGCACCAAGTCACCAAGTTCCAGCGTCAAGTCACCCTTCGGCATATTGATCACCTGGTCGCGAGCATGGCGCGTCACCACGGCACCCGTCGAAATAAGTCCCGGAATGTCCTTGATTTTGCAACCCACAAGATTTGCGTTATCTACTCGAAGCGTGCAAGACATGATTTCCTTGGACTGTTCCGCAATTTCCTTCTGGTATTCAGCAGCAGCGGTGTCCGGTTTTTGCTTAAAGAACACACGCACAAGAATCATCACGAGGATAATACCGATTACACCGAACGGATAAGCGACTGCATATCCCACACCCGTCAAAGAAGCATCTACACCCGCAGCCGTGAGTGCCGAATTTGCAGCACCCAGCGAAGGAGTGTTCGTCACAGCGCCGCAAAGCATCCCGATCAACACAGGAACGTTGTCATGCATACTCGTCGTAAAGTAGATGAGGACGGTAGCAAGTACGCCCAGAAGGACAATGCTCACTGCGAGAATATTGAGCACCAACCCGTGTCGCTTTAGGGAGTCTATAAAGCCCGGGCCTACCTGCATACCGATTGTATAAACAAACAAAATAAGACCAAATTCTTGCATAAAGTGGAGTACGCTGGGCTCAATCCGCATTCCGATATGACCGAGCAGGATTCCCACGAACAGAGCACCAGCTCCTCCAAGGCTAACGCCTTTAACTTTGATTTTCCCCACCATGATACCAATGGCAGCAGTAAGGGAAATAACCAAAACTTGTTGTCCGACGGAAGGTTTAACGAGTAAGTCAATAAGCCAATCCATATACCATCCTTATTTTGCGCCCCAAATGTAGCATTGGAGATTGATAATGACTAATAGATTATTTATATTGTATTAATAACTAAAAATGATAGATAACGCACTTACGCCATCTGCGCCCCCAACAATGTTATTTACTAATATAATTTAGCCCTACAAAAACGGCAAATTCCATCCACTTTACTTTTAGCAATTCGCCCCTAAGAACGCGAAATAAACGCTACATTTCTATATTGTTTTGCAATTAAACCCGGTACTTTCGGTAAAATCAAGGCGGCACAAATGGCAGAAGAAATGATCGACATTCTGAACAGCGACGGGACTCCAGCAGGATATGCACGCGGTAGAACAGAGGTCCACGCCAAGGGGCTTTGGCACCGCACGGTCCATATTTGGGCATTTGACACCCACGGCAGAATCGTTTTCCAGCTCCGTAGCCACCTCAAGGAAAACAATCCGAACTTGCTCGACACAAGCTGTGCAGGGCACATTACCGCAGGCGATGACAGCCGCAACGCCGCCATTCGTGAACTCCGCGAAGAGATGGGCGTCGAAAAACGTCTGGACGATCTCGAATATCTTTTTGAAGCAACCCACGAGAACGTTCTGAACAACGGAACGTATTTCGACAACGAGTATTACGATACTTTTAAGATTATTTTGTCCGACGAAGAAGCCGCGCATTTAGTTCCGCAACCGGGTGAAGTTGACGATTTCGTTTGGATGACACCGGCCGAATTCCTTGAAAATTACGCTAAAAACCCCGAAAAATTTGTAGACCACCCCAAAGATTATGCTTGGATTCGTTCCATTTTAAATACGCAAAAATAAGCATTAAATAGTTAAAACAAGTCCACATTTTATATACATTTTTTAATGGGTTCGGGTTGATATGTTAGGATTTTTACGGGGGATGGCATCCATGAAGTACAAAAATACAGCCATCGTTGTAGAGGGCGGCGGTTTACGCGGCGCGTATTCCGGTGGCATTCTTGACATTCTTGCAGACAAAGAAATTAAATTTGGAGGTGCAGCCGGCACGTCCGCAGGCGCCATTCATTTGTGCAGTTTTTTATCAGGGCAAATTGGCCGCAACTTTCGCGTCGACACAATTCACTCTAAAAGTCCACGTTACATGAGCTTTAGAAACCTGTTATTCACAGGTGATTACTTTGCGTTCGACTATTGCTACAAACAAATTCCTTACAAGATCGATCCGTTTGAATTTGACAAGTTCACCGAGCAATGCCAAGAGACCGAATTTCATGTTTGCATGACAAACGTGGAAACAGGCCTAGCCGAATACCCACGCATCACCGACTACCGCAACGAAGACGAGATGAACAGCATCCGCGCGTCAGCAAGTCTACCGATTCTGAGCAAAATGGTTGAAATTCACGGGAAAAAATACCTGGACGGAGGTGTTGCCGACAGCATCCCGTTCGAGTGCATGTTCAAGAATGGTTTTGAACGCGTCGTCGTAATCCTTACACGCCCGCTCGGCTACCGCAAAAAAATCAACAAGGCGCTCCCGCTTGTAAAACTCGCCTACCGCCATTACCCGAAATTCGTCAATGCGATTGCCACGCGCCACATCCGCTACAACCAGGCACTGGACAAACTCGCGAAGCTCGAAGCCGAAGGAAAGGCGTTCATCTTCCGCCCGAGCAAGCTCATCAAGATTTCGGATATTGAATCCAACAAGAAGAAAATTGCAGAACTCTACGAGCTTGGGAAACAGGACGCACACGCAAAAATGCCGGAACTGTTGAAATTTTTGGAAGACTAGGGGATTTTTCAGCCCCGGTCCGAGACAAAAGTTCCCATTTTTTGCACTTATTTCGGCATTTTTCTCCATTTGTTGAACATTTTGCAACAAAAAACAACGTTTTCACAACACCAATTCACAACATTCAGGCATTACTATGGTAAATTTATAGTATGCCCGAAGTATTAGACTATCTGGAATACCGCGAGTACCTGAAGGACTGGTTTGTCGAGACTAAAAAAGACAACCCGTTCACCTCGTACCGCTATCTCGGCCAGAAAACCGGCGTGGATCCGGCCTGGCTTGTCCGCGTTTTCCAAAAAGAAGGCCACCTGAACGAGAGCACGCTGCCCGTGTTCATCAGAATTTGCGGCCTCGACGACAGACGGGCAGAGTATTTCAAGACACTTTACAGGTTCAACAAGACCAAGGCAAAGCAGACGCTTTCCGAGCTTTACTACAAGCTTTTGGAACTCCGCTCGCTTGAAACACGCGTGCTTTCTGAACCGGAACTCGCGTATTTTGGCAGCTGGGCATGTGCAGCGCTCCGCGCCCTCATCGGCATTACGAAGGACACGAGCGACATCGCAAGCCTCGGCAAGCACTTGAACCCGCCTATTTCGCAGGATGATGCCCGTAATGCGCTCGGCATCTTGAAGCAACTTGGGCTCGTTGTGCCGGACGGCACCGGCGGTTGGAACATCACCGACCAAATTATCAGTACCGGCGGAGAAGTAAAAAGTTCCGCAGTCCGCAGTTTCCACAGACACACGATGGAACTTGCACAGGAATCGCTGGACCGCCACAAGCCCGAAGAACGCGACATTTCGAGCGTGGTATTCACCGCTGATGAATCCGACTTGCCCGAAATCAAGCACAAAATTGAAGAATTTCGCCGCGGACTTTTGCAGTTTGCCCGCAAGAGCGAACGCGCCGACCGCGTTTATGCACTGAATATCGCTATGTACCCCCTCTCCGACAAGGTAGCCGACCCGGCAACAGGCCCTACCTCGCCAGAAAACAACGGAGGTGCAAAATGATTTTCAAAAAGAAATTATATATTAAGGGTATGGACTTGAAGCAGAACAATAACAGACGCATGATTTCGCTGATTGCACCGCTTGCAATCGGGTTTTCACTTTGCGCCTGCGGTTCTGACAATGTTGCTGGTGGCGGCCCGAGCGGCACAGAAGCCGGAAACGCCATAACTGCACAGATCCTTATTGCAGATGCACCGGCCGCCAATGCCCGCATCAAGCTCGTCGAACATAATAGCCTTGACGGTCAAGGCTACACGGCAACCACAGACTCGAACGGTTTTGTCTCTATCGAGCACGTCGCCATCGGCAACTACACGATGGAAGCATCCCTCAACGAATCCGCACTTGCACTCCAGATTCCTGTGGATGTCAAGGACACCGTAAGCGATGTCGCATTGGGCCAGCAGAATCTGCAGAAGTCTGTCTTTATCGGCGGTTCCATTGCCGACTTTATCGACGACACGACTGAAAGCCTGAAGAACATGAACGGTTTTGTCAAGTTCCGTGGTCTCGACCATTCTACCGCCATTACAAACGGCAAGTTCCAGGTATTCGGCCTCCCGGCAGGACACCTGAACATGGTGTTTATCCCGGCTGAAACCGTCGACACGGTAAAAGTCGCTGTCGAAACGGACGCAGGGGATTCCATCACTACGCTCAAGCCGAAAACTCCGGAACCGGAAAAAGAAACTCTCGTCATAGATGATTTCGAAGATGGGGACTTCTACCACAATCTGGCCAAAGAATACACAAATTTCATGTTCGGCGGTGGCCAATGGGCGATAATGAACGATCCAGCGGTAGTAAACGTCGATTCAGTGCCAGGCTCATTCAAAATTACCCCAGTTGCAACATACACCCCGTTCGGCGGTTCTCCTTTTACCGCAATCATTCAAGATGATGGAAACGGAGGCAAGGAAGTCCACTGTACAATAGAATTTCCAGACACATCCGTGTACAAACAGGCCAGCATGATCATGAAAGTGGATATCGGAAATGCGGGCACAGCCTATGACCTAAGCCCGGTCGATACGATCGCTTTTGATACATGGGGTCAGGGTACTGTGTATTTTGCAATACTTGATATCACTCAAACAGATATAGATCCAACACTTGGCGGTGCCGCATATACAATCGGCAAAGCCCCGATTGAACTCACTGAAGAAAAGAAGAAATACAAGTTCGCTCTCGCCGACATTCTCCCCGACGAAGAAAAACGCAAGAAAGTATCGACAATTGGAATTTCATTCCGCTACAATACGGAAATCCATTTTGACAATCTTGAATTCATCGGCAATAACTTGCTGAACATCTGGAAGCGGCAGTAACAATGCCGGGTGCAAATTCAGTAACATCGAATCAAGAGACTCTACACAAAGATCTTGAAGAAGTTGTCCGCAAATATGCGCGGACAACTTTTTTGCGTCCTATCGCAGACCACACACGCGAGGCATTTGCAGAAGTCGAGACTTTTGTAGAGAAATTTTACGGGAAAAATGGTGACCCCGGAACAGCGTCCGGGGTGACAAATGCAATACGCGATGGCGCCCCCGGTGCAAATGCGGAGACTGCGCCGCAAGCTGTAATTTTAGATTCTGGTTGCGGCACGGGTGAAAGTACGATTCATATCGCACGTCGCTTTCCAGGCATTCCCGTCATCGGGATAGACAAGTCCTGCGTGCGTCTCAACAAAGCAGGTAATCCATCGCAGACAGCAGGCGAAGAAGTCCCTGCAAACGCATTCTGGATTCGAGCAGAGCTTTTGGATTTCTGGCGGCTCGCATTGGAGCACGTCAAGGCCGACAAGTGGACAATTCCGTACCATGCGGTTTATTACCCGAACCCGTGGCCCAAGCAGAGCGAAGCCACGAGGCGTTTTCACATGCACCCGATTTTTCCGACACTCCTTGCGCTCGGAGAAACGATTGAACTCCGCACGAACTGGGAAATCTACGCCCGTGAATTCGCGGAAGCCGCAAGAATTGTGTTTGAAGAAAACGCTATCAACGAGACTGCCGCACATCTAGAGGTCCAACCGCAAATCACCTGCGAATCGTTCGACCCAAGCGCCCCCGAAACAGCCTTCGAGCGCAAATACAAAGAAGCCCGCCAAGAGTTATGGCGGGTGCTCGTGGCGTTGCCACAGTAGTTGGCAGAACTGAGAAAAAAGGCGATTCCGGCTTACTTCGACTTCGCTCAGCACAGGCTCCGGCCGGAATGACAATGCAACGTTTTCTAAGCTCTAAGTTCTACTTTCTATCCTTCATCCAGTTGGCGATGAACTTCAAGTTTCTCGTGAACTTGACATCCATTTCAGCACCGGGCACCACGATAAATTCGGTAAGCCCATACTTTTCACCCCTGCTCCCCCAGTCATACGTATAACCCAGGCGCGTCCACGGGCGGGCATCTGGCCCTTCATAGCATTTTGACGCATGAGCATCAAACCAGTTCTTGAACCACATTACACGTTCAGTAACTTCGGCATCGTTTCCGTATTCACCTTCAAACGCTGTACGCATGTCATAAGCCTTCACATCGGGCACATACGCCGGTCGCATCAAGTCGTTCGGGCTCACCCACAAGAATGCCATGTGCGTATAGTTCGATGTCCTCGGTTCACCAAACAACTGCTTGAACCTCAAATCCCAATTGCGTACACCTTCCTGATGGTCATGGAACCAAAGCAAAAGTTCCTTTTCGTTCACAACCCAGACTACGCTATCGGACTTGACTAGTTCACCATCTTTGTAGGTCTCGGCATCAGACGTAAGCGTTACCACGAGGAGTTTTGATTTGTCAGCATTCCATGTAACCTTATCGCTGTATTCATCAAGCGTCACAACCGTGAACTTTTCTTCTTCAAGAGCTTCGGATGCATCTTTTACGGCTGCAGCAAATTTCACATCCAAAATAGAATCTCGATTGACCATAGCGATCTTTTGGCCCTTGTTGTCAAGGATATCGCAATAAGGGATGCTATCGGTATTTACAGCGACTTCGGCCTTGGCAAACTGTTCTCTCAAAAGTTCACCATTATAGGTGAACAAAGTATCGCCATCCATAAACGAAATCACAACCTTGCAGAATCCCTTATCCGGAATCACGACTGAAGTCGGGAAACGTTCATTTCCGGCACCAGCCGTATCGAGAGACATCGTATTTTCGTTTTCACCGCAAGTGTATTTGTATTCCGTAAGCGTTGCAACACCCGGTTTCATTTCGCTAAAGAACACGTTTTCTTGTTCACTGCTGAAAGCGGGCTTTACCACGATGGACGTACCGCCAAGCATAACCGTGTGCGGAATGCCCTCGCCACAATAATAGGCAGGCTGGCGGAACACACCAATGATACCCGTTTTTCCTTGAAAGTTTTCAACCTTGGAAACACCGCTCTTTGTAAGCGAACAACCAAACAATGCAAGAGCAATAGCGCTCCCCAGTATATAAATGTTCTTCATCCTATTCCTCATCCTGATATAACAACGTCAAGCGTATTTCAATCGAAATATAGTTAACTCGTTTCTTTTTTCAGGAAAACGTCTAGCGGAACTGCACGCGTTTTGCAAGCAACATTCGACCATTTACGTCAAGTTGGACAAAGACGGAACGATTTTCCCCAAAAATATCCACCGATGCAAACGAGCCTTCGAACGTATGCAAACCGAGAATGTTTCCCAAAGCATCGTAGAATCGGAGAGACTTTTTACCCGACACAGGAACTTCAACATTCAACATTCCGCGAGATACATTCATTTGCACTCGATGTCTTTCCTTTTGCACAATCGAAGTGATGCCACTGCTAGACGATACAGAACTCGACGAAGCAATTGAACTTGAAGATGCGATAACTTTTTCAGGGCATTTGTCAAGTGATTTGGAACTTTTCACCGTAAAGCAAACACGGTCATCGCCATCAAACACGAGATTGAAAATTCCATCAATCTTTGCCTTGCCACTTTTGTTCACAAACTCAAAATTTGCAAAAGAATCCTGATTTTTGCTGAGCACCGTACGCACTTCGACTCGCTGGTGATTTAAATCGCCATTCGGGTCATTACTAAAGAACACATCGTAATCATAATCGATGTACCAAATCAAAACCCCGTTCTTGCCTTGTTTTCCGCTATAAGATGAACTTCCTATCTTGGAATCAAATCCCACTGCCGGACGATACTCGATTAAAAAATACTCATCGCGTTTATTCGGGTTTGATACCGCATACGCTTGCATTCCCGAAAGATTTTTCAGTTCGTAGACGCTATCCGTATTTGTAATTTCAGTCGGTTTGAGCCACCCGACCGCTTCACGTTCAAATGATGAAAATGTCGGCGGATAACCGCCATTTCCATTACGCAACCCTAAAGCCATCACGTCATACGGAAGCGGGCCAATTGTTGCATATCCCTGTTCATCAGCGCTATATGTATCTTGAAGTCCAATCACGTGGCTAAATTCATGGACGAAGGTGCCAAGCATATTAACATCTTTTGAACTCGTCGATGAAGCCTTACCTTCGGCTTTCTGCGATATAAACGCGTAGTTGTTAAACGTGTAGCCGTTCTTTGTGTAAGCTCGCTTGGCGCTATATTGCAACTTGTACTGGTGATTAAAAAAACTACTGTTTTGCGCAATCGCCTTTTCTCTCGAAAGCGGATGCAAAATGATAAACGGAATTTCTTTTTCGTATTTGCTTGCGCGAGCCTTAAAATCAGAACGTTCGACAAGGATATCGATTGCAGGTAAAATAAATTCGCTATCGCTATTGTAACTGCTAAATTTTTTCGGAAGCGTTATAGGATAAATATCAAATGTCGGTTTAAATTGTCCGGCGGAGCTTTCAACAAAGTAATCATAAGCACTACCGTAATTACCATTGTCCTTGAAGCCCTTTTCATTGAACATCCTGTGCATAAAAGCAGAATCCAAGGCCTTGTAATCTGATGTTGAAACAAGCATCACCGGGAAATAGCGTTCACCAGAAGAATAGACTTCGGCATCGTTGCTGGAACGGATTTTTGACATCCCGTTCGGAGTGCGAGCAGGGAGCATATCATCGGTGTAGATGATTTTTTCCATCACAATGTTGTCTTCGGACACAACCGACTGCGCCCACGCCAAAGACGTGGAAAACAAGCAAATCCCAAACAAACCCATCCCAAATGTCGAACGTACATACCAACTCATAGTAATGAATATAAAATTAAATTCATCAAAAGGAGAAGCCCACACATCAGCGGGCATGACAAATCAACGATATTCTCATCATTTTCACTAAAAGCATCGGCCACGGGCCACGCCCGCATGATATACATTTTGGCGTTCAAAAAGCAGAGTTTCACAAGCGAAGCTAATTAAAATTTTTATCTTTGGGCTTGTAAAACTAAAGAGGTCTAATTATGACGTTTGAAGAAATGTACGCACTGGCCTGCCAGCGCAAGAAAGACATGCCGGAAGGCAAGGGCACCACGGAACTCTTCAAGAAGGGTCCGCACGGTATCGGCAAGAAGCTCGTCGAAGAAGCTGCCGAAAGCTGGATGGCCGCTCGCTTTGAATCGCGCGACGCTCAGTGCCTCGAACTTTCTCAAGTGCTCTACTATGTTGCCGTCATGATGGCAGAAAAAGGTCTCACCCTCGAAGAAGTGTACGCTAAACTATGATTAAGGTAGCTCTCCCCAACAAGGGCATGCTCTTTGAACCGACCCAGGAACTCCTCAAGGCCTGCGGTTACAAGGCATCCAAGCCCTACAAGACTTTGACCCAGATCGATTCCAAGAACGGTATCGAATTCTTCTTCCTCCGTCCGAGCGACATCCCGATGTACGTGGGTCGCGGCATCATCGACGCTGGCATCACGGGCATCGACTTCAACGCCGAAGCGAAGAGCCCGGCAGTGAAGGTTTTGGACCTCCCGTTTGGCGCTTCCAAGCTCTGCGCTGCAGTCCCGAACGAAAGCCCGATCCAGAGCCTCGCTGACCTCAAGGATGCAACAATCGCAACAAGCTTCCCGAACATCGTGGAAAGCTACTACAAGAAGAAGATGGACTTCGTGGTGCTTGAAGGCGCTGTCGAAATTTCCGTGAGCCTCGGTGTTGCAAACGCCATCGTAGACGTTGTCGAAACGGGTACGACGCTCAAGCAGGCCGGCCTCCGTATTATCGGCGAACCGCTCTTCCGCTCTAACGCTGCCATTTTCTGTAACCCGCAGAAGACGGAACTCGAAGAAGTCAACACGCTCATCCGCCGCATCCAGGGCAAGCTCGTCGCCCAGACGTACATGATGATCGAGTACGACTGCCCTTCCGAACTCCTCTCGAAGGCTTGCGAAATGACTCCGGGTCTCGACGCCCCGACAGTGACGAAGCTCCACGGTCGCGAATGGTACTCCGTGAAGGCCATGGTGCCGCGCGAAGAAGCCAACGCCATCATGGACAAGCTCTGGGACGCAGGCGCAAGGAGCATCCTCCTGTTCGGCATCGAAAGCGCACGTATCTAAATGCAATCTCTCGCTTACTTGGCACGTCAACCGATTCTTGACCGCGAGGGCAAAATCTTCGCGTACGAGTTGCTTTTCCGCGACTCGCCAAGTAGCGATACCGCAATAATCGCAAGCGACTTGCAGGCGACCGCCCAGGTGCTCGAGAACATCTTGAACAGCATCGGGCTTACACGCCTCGTCGGTGAAAGCAAGGCGTTCATCAACTGCAGTCGCGAGATTCTTCTCGACAACTTGTTCGGGCTTTTAAACCCCGACCGATTCGTTCTCGAAATTCTTGAAGACGTTACAGTAGACGAGACACTCATCCAAGCCATTCAGCGTCACAAGTCGCTCGGCTTCGAACTTGCGCTCGACGACTTTATCATGAACGACGAATACATTCGCCGTTTCGAACCGTTGTTCGGACACGTCTCTTACGTCAAGATGGACCTCGTCGACAATTCATCCGAAGACATCGCCAGGGCGGCACAGTTTTTCAAAGCAAAAAACATCAAGTTGCTCGCCGAAAAAGTTGAAGACGAACCGACATACAAACGCTGCAAAGATATTGGCTACGATTACTTCCAGGGATTCTATTTTGCAAAACCCGAAATCGTAACAGGCCAAAAGATAGACGCCACCTCGGCGGCCATCCTTGAAATCATCAAGCTATTGCGCACGCGCCCGACACTCGAAGTCCTCTGCGATGAATTCGACAAGCACCCGGACATTTCAGCGAACCTTTTGCAGTTCGTCAATTCCGACGTACGCAACAAACCTGTCATCGAAAGCGTCAAAGGCGCCATCGCCTGGGTAGGCATGAAGCACACTCAGGAATGGCTGACGATCATGCTGTACGCGCATTTGGACACACGCTCATGAACGTTGAACCACAAAGTCTGGAAAACCTGATTTCAGAATTCGCTTCCCTCCCGGGAATCGGCTTAAAGACGGCTCGCCGCCTCGCCTACCACATGCTCTCGCGCCGCAAGAGCGATGTCGAACGCTTTGCCGACAGCTTAATGCAAGCCGCCGAAAAAGTTCACCCGTGCCCACGTTGCCATGCATTCACAGATGAAGAAATCTGCCCCACCTGCAGGGCCCGCGAAGGCGCCAAGTCTATTTGCGTTGTCGAAAAGAATTCCGATATTTTACCATTTGAACGTTCGTCTGTTCACAAAGGTCTTTACTTTGTCCTCGGCGGCGTGATTTCCCCGCTCGACGGCATCGGCCCCGAAGCACTCCACCTGCCACAGCTCGTGGAACGCATCAAGCAAGAAAACATCGAAGAACTCGTTCTTGCCTTGGGCTCCAGCCCCGAAGCCGATAGCACAGCCCTCATGATTGACCGCATGCTCGACGGCGTAAACGTCAAGCGTACCCGCCTCGCCCGTGGAATTCCGATGGGCAGTGACCTAGAATTCATCGACGAAGTTACCATGCTTCGCGCATTCGAAGGGAGAGTTTCCTTATGAGTACAAAAGAAAACATTCACCAGGCTCCCGTAGAAGTGGGTGGCTACACCATCCGCTCGGCAACGTTTGTCAAGGCCGCAGTGAACCTCAAGGGTCTCCCCCAAGACCGCCTCCCGCAAATCGCTTTCCTCGGACGCTCCAACGTGGGCAAGTCTTCGCTCATGAATGCACTCATGGGGCAAAAAAAACTCGTGAAAGTGAGCTCTACCCCCGGAAAAACGCGTGAAATTAATTTTTTTAAAGTCAATGACGAATTTTTTCTTGTAGATTTACCAGGTGTAGGGTTCGCCAAAGTCAACAATGCAAAGCGCGACCAGATGTCCGACTTTATTCGTGAATACGTCGAAAAGTGCAAGGACCTCAAAGGGCTCATCTACCTCGTAGACATCCGCCACGGAGGGACACCTATCGACATCGAAACCGTCGAAAGCATCCGTGCAACAGGTTGCCCCGTCTTGATTGTCGCAAGCAAGCGTGACAAGGTGAACCAATCAGAACTTGCCAAAGGGCTCAAGGACATCCAGCAGCGACTGGATCTGGACCACAAGCCACTTTGCGTAAGTGCTCTGAAAAAATTTGGACTTGACGAACTCTGGACGGAAATTCTAGAAGCAATTCACAGTGATGCAAGAGAAGCAACTTAAAAACTGGCAAAAGATGACTCCCATCGGGCGTTTGTTCCACACGCTCGGGATATTCATCTTGAAACGGAAAATCGGGCAACTCATCGCCTTGTTTTTTCGTACAGTTGCATCTCTCTTCGACAAAAGCCACAACTTCAAGAGCGATTCTCGCAATATCATTATGCAGACGTTCTTTACCGGCGTCGAGATATTCGTCCCGCTCTTTACCGTAGCTACGTTGTTTGGAACAATCGTCATTATCTACGTGATCTCCCTTATGGGCAGGGTGGGTTTTTCGGACATCGTCGGGGACCTCATGGTGGTGGTTATCATCCGCGAAATGAGCCCGATTATCACGGCGTTCCTGATTGCAGGCCGTACCGGTTCCTCGCTTACCACCTACATCGGCAGCATGGTTATTGATTCCGAAGTCGACGCCCTTGCCACCATGGGCATAAACCCCATCCGTTACCTTGTGATGCCAAGCGTTATCGGCGGTGCCATAGCAACCGTCATCATGAACATCATCTTTTGCACAAGCGCCATTGGAGCCGGATTCCTCGTCACGAAGGGGCTTATCTTTGTTACCGGTTTTACATCCAAATTGCAGATGATCAACATAAATGCGTCAGACTTGCAGATTACCTGGAGTTACCTATCCAATGAAATCTTAAAGGCACTGACCTTATCGGACTTTGTCTTTGTCATCTTAAAGCCTTTCGTCTTTGGAATCATCATCACGACCAACGCTTGCTACCAGGCATTGAACATTAAGCGTGATATCCGACAGGTTCCGAAGGCAACCTCCCGTTCGGTCATTACATCCTTCCTCTACATCGTTCTTGCTGACGTCGTATTCTTGATGTATTTCCTTTCTACTTACATGCAAAACCTTTCAACGATCATCTAGAATATGTTAGACGAAGCCTTGAAACTTGAAGATGTGTACCTCTCGACAAGCGAAATGTCGGGAACGCCATTCTCGGTACCAAGCGCAGTAAAATATTTTGAAAATATAAGGGCTAGCGAAAGTAACGAAGACCAATCGCTCATTGCAGGGGCAAACCTTACCTTGAAACTGGGCGAAACGATTTGTATTGGCGGCCCTTCCGGAAAAGGGAAAAGCGCTATTCTTCGTCTGATTGCAGGGCTCGCACGTCCACTCAAAGGGCACATCTATTACTTTGGCGAATACATTCCGGCAGAACGCCTCACAGCACTTGAAGTGGCAAAACGTCAAGTGGGTTACGTACTCCAGAACGCAGCGCTGATTTCAAACCTGAGAGTCATAGATAATATCGCCCTCCCGCTCCGTTACCACAAAATAGGAACCGAGGCCGAAATCAACAAGAAAGTCAACATGGCAATGGACTTGATGCGTGTCCGTAATTTTGCGACCATGTTCCCGCACGAACTCAGCGTAGGCATGCAAAAACGTGTCGCCATTGCTAGATCCTGGGTGAGAGACCCGAAGCTCCTTCTTATGGACGAACCGACCGCAGGGCTCGACAACTACAACCGCAGAAATCTCATGCCGTTGATCGACAACATGCGAACCATGTTCAAGACGTCCATCATCATCGTCACGCACGACCTTACAATTGCGAAGGAACTGGATTGCAACCTCGTATTTTTGCACAAGAAAAAGCTTACCGAACCGCACTCTTTTGATTACTGGCTCCACTCGGATAGCGAAATTTCCAAAGACCAGTTCCGCGACCTTCAATCCAATGTTTAGTTCTGAATTCAGATTTCAGAACGGACATTTTTTAGAGAAACCAAATGAATTCTTCGACTACAAACAACACCGAACTTACCCTTCCTTTACCAGACGATTTCCATGCGCATTTGCGCCAGGGCGAACTGATGCCCGGTTATGTCCGTGATCTCGTAAGCCAGTTTGGCCGCGCCATCATTATGCCGAACACCGTCCCCGCCATGACAAGCGCAGCGGCAATTGCAGATTACAAAAAGCAAATTCTCGAAGCCGCAGCCCCTGTGCGCCCGGATTTCGAACCGCTCATGACATTCAAGCTGAACCCGAACTACACGGAACAGGACTTGAAAGACATGATGGCCATAGGTGTTGTCGCCGGCAAATACTACCCCGCAGGAGTCACTACCAACAGTGCCGACGGTATCAGCGATTTTGAAGCAGTATTCCCCGTTGTCGCCATGATGGAAAAACTCGGACTCGTCCTTTGCGTTCATGGCGAAGAACCAGGTGAATTCTGCCTTGACCGCGAACCCGCATTCATCAAGCGCGTCGAAACGCTTGCCGAAAAGTTCCCGAAACTCCGCATTGTATTCGAGCATTTGAGCAGTGCAAAGTCTGTCGAAGCCGTCAAGCGCCTCCCCGCAAATGTTGCCGCCACATTCACGGTGCATCACTTGATGATGACCTTGGACGATATCGTCGGCGATGCACTGCGCCCGCACCACTTCTGCAAACCGCTACCCAAGCGCCCCGAAGACCGCAAGGCAATCCGCGAAGCGGCCTTCAGCGGCAATCCAAAATTCTTCCTCGGCACCGATTCCGCCCCCCACCAGCAGGGCAAAAAGGAATGTCCGTGCGGAGCCGCCGGGGTCTATAGCGCCCCCGTCGCCATCCCGCTCTTGGTACAGGAATTTGACCGCGCAGGCGCTCTCGACAAACTCCCGAATTTCATCGCGGGATTCGGCGCCGACTTTTACGGTCTACCGCGCACAACAAAGCAAATCAAGGTTGTCAAGGAATCATGGACTGTTCCTGCAATCGTGAACGGAGTTGTGCCGCTCGCCGCCGGACAAACGCTCGAATGGAAACTGAAATAATGACTTAAACCGCATTTTTCATGCAAAATGCGCAAATTTCATACAAAAATTCGTCTGAAAAGGCGAATTTTTTTTGTACATATAAAAAAATTTTTCCTTATTTGCTTTTTTTACTTATATTAGAAAAGCTAATCCAAAGGAATCATACCATATTTCAATCGGAGGTTTCATAATGAATTTGGTAAAAACAATTGGTCGTTTTCTTCCGGTAGCCCTCTCCCTCGCAGTGCTCGTAGCCTGCGGCGATAAGAAATCTGAAAAGCCAGCTCCAGTCAAGCAGCCCGAACCAGCAAAGGTCGAAGCTCCGGCACCGGAACCAGAACAGCCGGCTCCGTTTGACTTCTCCAAGTTTGCAGCCATCAAGAACAACTCTCAGGTATACTTGACCACCCGTGGCGAAGTTGAAGCATTCCTCAACGACGCATTTGCCAAGGTCGAAAATGGTCAGGCTTCTGCAATCGAATTCCCGAACGTCAGCAGCCTCTTTGAACTTGCTAGCGCAGAACTCAGCAGCGAAGGCCGCGCCATCATCGCTGAACTTGCACCGAAGTTCGCAAAGACCAACATGGAAGCCTCCATTCTCGTTGAAGGCTACACCTGCGACCTCGGCGGAGTTGCTTACAACGATGAACTTTCTCAGCGCCGCGCCGAAACTGTCAAGGCAGAAATTGCCAAGTACATTCCGGCATCCAAGATCACTGCTAAGTGGTATGGCAAGCGCATGTTCAAGAAGTTCAAGTACGGTTCTAGAGAAGAATACCGCCGCGTGAACATCCGCATCCAGTAATTCTTCTTTACGGATAAACATCACAGTTTGAAAAAGTCCCGCTCATTGGCGGGACTTTTTCGTTATAGAAATTAAAGGAAATTGCCATCAATATTTAAGCGATGACATCTTGGTGATATTTCCATCAGCATCGAATGTTATATTGAAATAACCTTTACCTTCAAGAGTGCTTATAAAAAGCGGAACTGTCTTCGATGCAAAAGAGGATTGCTTTTCAAAAGAGACATCAATGTTTTCGCCATTTAAAACAACCGACGACGCAAGCACCGCATCTTTGCTATTCAGTTCCCCGAACGAGAAGAACGGATTTAGCGCCACCAAGAATCTCGGGAAATGGAATACCATTTTCTTTGAACCAACGACACTACTCAACAGACCTTCTTTTTCTTTCATTTCGTAAGAACAGCCCGTAGTCAACTGAAAGAGCGTTGCCTTGCTAAAGCGCTTACCGCTCATCTTTTTCGAAATATTCGTACGCTTAATTTTGTCTTCATCGACCCAGATAATCAAGCTATCCGTCATGATAATCGCTCTTGCAGAAACAATATCTTCAACGCTGTTCTTTTGCTTTCCGTACAATTCGTAATTCAATTGGAGTTTTCCGAAATTTGCCTTAGAATAAGGTTCGATGTTATTGATTGTTGTTTCCATCTTTTTGACCAAATAATCATCGGCATACATATCGGTCAGGTGCAAGCAAATAAACAGGCGGACATTGGAAAGGCGCTTATCGGAGCGGTTTTCAATTTCAATAGCAAGTTTATCCGAGAACGAAAGTGTCGGATTGTACGTTTGCAAATCCAAGAAAGAATGTTCCTCGAAAATCATGTCCAAGATTTTGGGCATATACTGTTCGACAAACTTCATGTCAGAAATCAAGTAATCATACACTTCCTGATTTCCACGACGGAAAAAGTGCTTTAAAATTTCTTCTTTGGCAGCGGAGTAATTTTCTTTGTTGTAGGCGACCATTGCCTTTTGGAAGTTCGGTGAATAGAATCCAAAGCCTTCCATCATGGACTTGTAATGCTTCAACACGACATGGCCTTCTTTAGACTTCAGAATATAATTGCGGTAATTGTAGGAATTGTACATGTCCAATAATTTTTCCGCTTCACGAGGATATTCTACAGAAGACTGGTCAAACAAAGTAGCAGCTTTCGCGTTATCGCCTTGCTGCGTGTAATAAGTACCAAGCAAAAGTAAAGCCGGTGCAGCTTTATCAGGATGTTCTTTTATGTATTGGTTCAGAATGTCGCGGGCGTTATCCGCATTATGCACATCACCGGAAACGTCTAGACCCTTTTCTGCTTTATAAAGCAAGCAAAAAGATTTAAGCAGTTGCGATTCTGAATCGGTAGGATACTTCTGCAGCACAGCATTGAGCGATTCAAGTGCACCATCGATATCGCCATTGTTAATTGCAAGATACGCCTTGTCACGCAACAAGCACATTTCATTCCACATCGCCAAATACTTCAAATAAAGTACAGAGTATTCACTCAAGTAATTCAAATACGCATCTTTATTTTCTTCCAGCGCTTTTTTGGCGCTCTTTTCTATTTCATCATTCTTCAAAATCTCGTTATAAAAATTTGCACCCGAAGATACACCTACCGTTGCAAGCGATAAAAATGCAGTAGGATCAAATCCTCCCGTTGCAGCAATTTGAGCAATCGGAGATGTCACATTCTTAAGATCTACAGATTTTTTTATGGCGTTCCAATAACGTTTCTTTTGCGTTTCGTTCAAATCATATTCTGCCGAACGGATTCCCTTGTACAACGGGAGCAGTTTCTTTTCTGCTTCAAGGACTTCATCCGGGATTCCGCTGTAATCTTGAGTTGCCAAAAATTGCAAATACTCAAACATGCTCTCGGTCGTCGAATAGCCATCGTTCAAAATATGGAACAAGCGAATTGTCTTTTCGAGATCAAGCGGTTTATCATCACGCTTTTGAGGAATACTTTGTTCCTCTTTTTCTGCATTTTCAAAAACAGTCTCTACAGAATCAATTTCTTTTTGAATTTCAACTTTTTTAGAATGATGCGACACCAAAAGATACGCGACAGGAATCGCGATAACGATAACCAAGAATAACAAGCAACCTTTTTTCATTTTTAGCCTTTCGAAATATTATCCGTTCATAATGTATTCAGCATTTTCAAGGATATAAGAATCCTTCATCTTCATGTCTTCAGGCAAGCGATCAAAAGGAATGATATCGTGACGAGTAAATGTTCTTTCGTCGGTCGGACCAGAGCGATACCCCATCAAAAGCATGGACATCATCCAACGGCGATGTTCAGCATCGCGTAATAGGGAATCGTCATCCGTGATTTCAAAGCAGCGTTTGCGAAGGGGCAATGCGTTTGCACAATAAATCGATGCGGTCTTATCGGCTTCACTCAAACGATACCACAATTTTTCTTCGGTATCGCGCGTATCGGGATTCAGATGGCGTTCGCGAACATAGTTAGCACGTTGCCCGCGTTCTACACGCCTAGAATGTACAAACTCCTTCATTTCGTCAATGTCGCCCATAATGCGCACATAGCCGTACATTCCACTTTCGTTGATGTTCTTGATGATTTCGTCATTGGCTTCACGCCAGTAAACGGCGATGTCGGCATTGTCATAAACAGCACGCGGCAAATGCACAAGTGTCGAAATCGCCTTGGATGCATCTTCCTTACAAATGCACACCACAAGACGTTCCTTGGGGCTTGCCGCTACGGCCGCAATAAAATTACGAGCCAAATCCGCTTCGCAGTATGCATCTACAAAATTCCACTCCACATCAAGATAGTCGCCACGCGATGTTTCGGGATCATGAGTGACTTTGTTACCATTCGCGTCGACATAGGTGTATTTGGAGAGTCTAAAAAGTCCCATGCGAGAAACAACTAGACGGTCTACCCACTTTTCACAATCTTCATCGACAAAGGTTATGCACGTTTTTAAATTTGTTCGTTTAAAATTAGGATAATGGCACACGTTTGCAACAGCAAAAGCAACCGCCTGAGCAATGGGACCCGTGCCAATCAGCACCACATGCAAACGTTCATTTTCGGCTTCGCGGATGGTCGGCAAAAAATCCGTTCCGACAAGCAACTGTTCCGACATGAATTCGTATTCATTAAATACGTCGACCAGCAAATGACCTTTATTCTGTTCCGGCGCCTTCAAGTACCACAGCACTTCCGAAGTCGAAGGTTCGCACAAAAGCAAATGGCAATGGATATCGCGCATCGCCTTTTCGCTAATGGTGCGCAACACCTCAATGCAATGCAAGTTACGGGAATCACGTTCCGGGCCATCTTCGCCAATCACAAGAATCATATCGGCCAGAAGCGCACCCGCATAAAGCAAATCTTCTTCGCTTTCGTAATCTTTTTTATAATGGATAAAATGGCCATCAATATCGCGGCGGCTCATGACAACAATCGGACGCTTATCGCCTTTAAGTGCCCGCAGAATACTTTTGAGCTGGTGACCCGCGCCAAGCACAAGCACATGACCGCGAACATCGACATGCTTTTTGCCTTCACGCATCGATTCCGACGTATTCTTGAAAACATTAATCATGACGCTGATAAACAGCACCGCAAAAACAACATAGCCCGATAAAAAGCCCTTCCAGCCAAGTGACTTTTCGCCAAGCACCCAAGAGCCAAGCATCACACCGGCAACAAAAATAATCAGCGACAAGCCCAGCAAAATCAAAAGTTTCTTGGCGATTCCATTCGACCATGCGCCTTTTATTAGACCTTTAAAATTCATGATACGCCCCTGATAAATCCAATAATATTATTATAGCTAATTTTTTCGAGCACAACGCTTTAGCACTTGACGCCAGCACCACTGAGGACGCTACGGCCACCGCACGGAGTAACTTCTATATGCGTAGGAAGTTCGCTCTTGACCAAATCCACATGCGTGATGACTCCTAGAAGTTTGCCTTTTTCCTGCTGCATTTTCTGAAGCACAATGACCGTCTCCTGGAGCATCTTGGAATCAAGCGTTCCAAAGCCTTCATCGAGAAACATCGAATCAATGCGCACATTTCTGCTTGCAAGCGTCGAGATTCCAAGCGCAAGCGAGAGACTTACAAGGAATCCTTCGCCACCAGAAATATTGTCAATCGGGCGCACAGCATCGCTGTTGTCATGATCGACAAGCTGAATATTAAGTGTATTCGGTTCAGTAATCATTTCATAACGCGGGAACATATCGCGCAGATAGCTATTTGCAATTTTCAGCAAATTACGCAGCGTAATCGTCTGGATAAAGCGAACAAATACATCGCCATTGCCCGTATCAAGCCTATTGCCGTTAAACCAGCGTTGCATCTGTTCCCAGTCAGCGCGTTTCGACTTGAGTTTTGCAAGTTCCGCCTGCATGTCATTGAACCTTTGACGAAGCTGAGCGTCATTTTCCTTTTGCGCAGCCCAAGTGGCAAGATTTACAGTGCACTCATTCAGTTTAGCCTTAGCCGATTCGCTATTGTGCTTTGCCAAATCTTCGGATTCTTCGAAGTTTCGCTTCTCTAAATGTTTGGCGAGCTGATCATTAAAATTCTTGACCGAAGTCTGTGCAGTTGTTAAATTGTCTTCAACATTCTTTTGTATTTGCTGAAGCGACTTGCGTTCGGCTTCGGGAAGTTTTGCAGCAATAAACTCTTGTTCATCCGCAAAGGATTTTGACGATAGATTTTCAAGGAACAGTGTTTGCGTTTGTGCAAGTTTCTGTTTTGCATCAGCAATACGACGTTCCAATTCCACAATAGAATTGTCTAGCGCAATTTTAGCTTCACGCATTTGCTGTTCTTTACGGAGCGATTCACTGGCCAAGGCTTCTGCAGACTCACGTAAAGTTCGCGCCTTATTACGTTCTACTTCAACTGATTTCTCGCCAAAAATTTCCTTGCGTTTTGCATCAAGCGTATTCAGATTTTGCTGAATTTCATTTTGCTTGGCAGAAGCTTCTTCCAACCGCACCTTTGCGCGAGCAAAATTGTCTTGATGTTGGACTTTAGCAGAATGGTCCATATTCAAATCATTCTCAACTTTGACCTTTTTCTCCTGCGCTTTTTTCCACCAAGAATTTTTCTTTTCCAACTCAGCAACCAAAGTGTCAATATCTTCCATGCGGACATTCGAAAACCATTCTGCAAAAGCAGTTTCAACATCCTGAGAAATTTTCTGCAATTTGGATTGAGACTTTTTAAGCGATTCTTCTACGGCATTTGCTTCGCTAACAATATTTGCACGATTTACTGCAGCTTGATTTACTTCGTTCTGCAAAGATTCGAACTTTTCTTTTTTCTGCAGATAAACATTCTTCAGTTCAGAAACCTTTTGTAGAATTTCGCGTGCTGTTTCAATTGATGCCGACAACTTCCACGATTCGAGTTTTACATTCAATTGTTCAAGCGAACGCGATTCATCATCCGCGCTTTCGTTCTTTTTGCGCAGACATTCATCAAGCACTTCTTCAAAATATTTCTGCTGCGTTGCAAAGCCATCGAGCGCACGCTGGACCAGTTCCATTTCACCATTGATTTTGCGCAATTCATCTGCAAAATCATTCAAGCGGTCAGCTCCATTTTCAACCTTTTCGGCATTTTCACAAGAAACGTGCTCTCGAGAGCCACAGACAGGGCAAGGCTCGCCTGACTTTAAGTGATGACGCAATTCTGCAACAACAACAGGAATATCGTCCTGAATAATCCTTTCTTTCTCTTTTTGCAAAGACGATATTTTTTCAAAAGACTGAGCACTCTCCGCCTTTACATTATCAAGTTGTTTTTGTTTTGCATCTATTTCGACTTGCAAACGTTCAAGTTCCTTTCGCTGACGTTCCGCATCATCTGCAAGGCGATTCATTTCAGGAAGTATATTTACAAGTTCTGCATCGACTTGATGTTCCGTCAAATACTCCTGCAATATTTGCAATTCCCTTTTCTGCGTTTCAAAATCAGCATCAAAATTTTGCAGGGATTTTTTAAGATTTTCAAGTTTCTGGATTTCATCAGATACATTTTCGCTTTCAGATTTCCATTCTGCAATCTGCGATTTCAAAAGCGAAATTTGTCCATCAATCAATTCATCTTTCGAATTTTCTGCAATGTACTTCGTAACTTTTTCCAAAGCCTGTTCATTATCAGAAATCCGTTTATCTGTTTCACCAATTTTCTTTTGAGCGTCCTCGGATTCGGCCACAGACTTTGCAACAGAATCGTTTACATTTTGGAGTTGACCTCGAGCATTTCGAATATCAACATCTAGCGACGAAACTTGTTCCCACACCGTTTCATTTGCAGAGTAATCCGCTTTGCACTTTTCAAAAGCAGCCTGTGCTTCGCGATTTTTCACAGAAGCCTGTTCAAGATCAGATACAGCAGCCGGAAGCTTTCCCTTATTTTCTACAAGTTGCGATTCAATGCGTGCAAGATTTTCACGTACAGAATTAAATTCGACAAAAGACGATTCCACTTCTTGAGCATGCAAAGCGCGTTCTAACTTATTGCGATTCGGTTCAAATTCTGCTTTTGCACGTTCCGCATTTTCAAGCTGTATTTTTGCATCCGACAAAAGCTTTTCAAAGCCATGCAGATTTTCAAACCATGTGCAAATATAAAGGAGACGTTCTGCATCTTTTGCAAGCGTTTGCTTTTGCAACTCCGCCGCAGAAATTTTCGTATTCAAATCCGTGAGTTCTTCTTCGCTCAATAAACTCACATCACCCATTTTACGTTCAACATCTTCGACAGCTTTATCGGCGCTTGCATACAAATCATGAACAGCCACTGCAATTTTTCTATAGATACCATCACCCGTAAGCTTTTCGAGAATCGCGGCGCGTTCATTTTCATTACACTTCAAGAACTTATTAAATTCGCCCTGCGCAAGCATCATCGACTTTGTAAATTGGCCAAAATCAAGACCAATCACGCGAGTCATTGTAGCTTCAATTTCAGACTGTTTCGAGAACGAACATTCTACCGTTTGTGCGGTCTCGTCCGTCAGCACCCAAGAATACTTTTGAAGTTTATTCGTTCTTGCAGAACGGTGTTGTTCCCAACGGGCAGAATAAATAGTATTGCCACATTCAAAAAACACCTTTGCATAGCAATTCTTGGCGCCATAAGTCATCACTTCATTGGATTCGCCCACAATGGCACCCAAGCGAGGCGTTTTACCATACAAGCCAAGGCAAATAGCATCAAGGATAGAAGTCTTTCCAGAACCGGTCGGACCCGAAATGCAAAACATACCGCTTTTTGCAAAATCCGGGGACTCAAAATCAATCGTCCATTCGTGAGCAAGGGAGTTAATATTGCAAAATTCAATTTTCTTAATTTTCATCGTACACCCCTATGCTTCGTGCGCCTTGCTTACCGCTTCATTAAACAAACTAATGAACTTATCGTACTGATTTTTTACTTCTTCGGATTCGTCATTTTCTTGAAGATTCGTGGCAATCAACATTCTAAAGTAGTCTTCTTTCGTGTACTGTTTTGTTGACTCCACACAATCATCAAAGCCTTTTACACCGCGTAAAACATCTCGCGAAATGCGATGACGCTTGACCACAAAATGCTTGCCCGATTCTTCGGCTTCCAGGGCGTCATTCAAGCTCACAAAATCACCCGATGTCAAAAGCAAATCGACATAGGTTTCCATCGGCTTGGCAACAAGTTCTTTTTCCAAGTTGCGCAATTTCAACTTGAGCGTTTCGATATCGCCTTTGAACTGTTCAAAGCGAACCGCTTTCGGGACTTCTATTTTTTCGACAACAGGAACCATACCTTGAGCAACATCAACAGTAAGCACATAGCGTTTGCAATTCGCTTCATCGAAGCCCATCACGAACGGAGAACCGGAATAACGCACTTTCGGATTTTTTGCAACCATCGATGTGTAGTGAATATGCCCTAAAGCAACATAATCAAGTTCACTCGGGAACGTAGTAACATCCACATTTCCAAGCGTACCTACAACTTCTCGAACACCATCATCCACGGAAGTTTCAGGAATCACTTCATTTTCGCCAGCAACTTCAGCATCGCGACCAGAAAGATTGGCCGCATACAAATGACCTGTTGCTATAATAGGAATGTTACGATTACCGCGCAATTCAACAGCATGGCTATACACATCTGCATAAAGGCGCTTTAACAAATCTTCGTCTGAACTGGCACCTTTATAAAACTGTTCCAGTTCCAAATTGCGCATGAACGGCACGGCGCAACAGATACCGATAACATGACCTTCACCATCTTTCAATTCAATAACCAAATCATCAACTTTACGATTATTGATAGAACCGATGACTCTGATATTCAAAGCATCAAGAATCCCCGCAGGTGCATCAAGCAGCGTTCCCGAATCGTGATTACCCCCCACCACAATAACATTGGAGCACTTTGTCGTAAGGAGTGAAGCTAAAAATTTATAATACTGCGTCTTTGCAATATTCGAAGGATTTACCACATCGAAAATATCACCCGCAATAACAAGCGCCTGTGCACCAATCGTTTCAATTTCGGCTTTCAGCCATTCTAAAAACGCACCCGTTTCTCGCGTGCGATCAATATCATGCATTGTATTACCAAGATGCCAGTCTGCGGTATGGATAAACTTCATTCTAAAACACCTCTATTCTACACAATAATAGTTTTTTCTACTTTAACTTTTCGTTGACCGTCTTTGCGCTTGCAATCCCAAGCTGTTTCATGGTTTCAAAACGGCTAAGGATATTTCCCTTGCCATCTTTCAATTGTCCAAGCGCATCGGCATAAGTCGTTTGCACCACATTCAGCTGGCGTCCCATCTTCACAAAGTTATCCGTAAAGCCGCAGAATTTTTCATAAAGTCCTTCGGCCGTTTTCATAATATTCACGCAATTTTCTTCTTGGCGCGTATTCTGCCATGTCAGCAAAATGAGATTCAACGCAAGCATCAAATTCGTCGGATTGATAATCAACACGCCCTTACGATAAGCCTTTTGTGCAATGGCCGGATCCTTATTCACCGCCAAGATGTAGCTACCTTCATTCGGCACAAACATAAGCACATACGGAACCGCATGCGGAACGACCTTCGGGTAATTCTTATCTGCAAGTTCATCGACATGTTTTACGATGCTTGCCAAATTTTCCTTGCACGCGATTTCTCGCGCTTCGTCATTTTCTGCAGAAACATAATCCGTATAAGCTGTAAGTGAGACTTTCGAATCGACAATCACGTTAGAGCCATCCGAACATTTCACAATAACATCTGGGCGTAATTCATGACCGTTTTCATCCGTGTAGCTTTTCTGCGTAAAGTATTCCATATTTTCGCGCAGGCCGCTATCGCTCAAAATATTCGAAAGCACTACTTCGCCCCAGTCGCCCTGCACTTTGCCTCGATTCTTGAGGGCATCGGCAAGATTTTCCGCATCCATCCCGAGTTTGCGCGATTGTTCGACCATCGTTTTGATAGCGCCATTCAGTTCCGCAATATTCTTGTCGTTCCCTTCTTTTGCACGTCCAAGCATTTCGCGCATATTATCGAGTTCTTTGAGCAAAGGCTTCGTAAAAGTTTCCATGTGCTCACGGTTTTCGCCCTTGAATTCCTCACTGCGTTCCTTAAGCAATCGCGCAGAAACAGCCTCGAATTGAGATTTCATTGCCGAAAGTTCCGCATTGAATAAAGCCTCGTGATTTGCATGAGCAGAACGCCCCAATTTATGCACCACAAGAGCCCCCACCAAAACACCAATAGCAAAAGCCACAACAGCAACCGCCGAAATAATCAAAGAAGTCATGTCCATCATTTCACCTCAGTCCAAATATATAAATAGTTAATGTCTAATTCTGACAATTTTGATAGTCAAAAGAGCATAGTCAGTAAAACTTTCGAACTAAATTAACTATCTTTATTGCAATGGATTACGAATACAGTGTCATAGGTTCTATTTTCTGCAAAGCAGATATTCTTTCTGCCGCCGCCGAGAATTCTGTTTTTACGTATAACGGCTACAATTTCGCGCTCCGAAAGTTCAGTGACTGTATAAGCGTAAGTCTCCACGGCACCACCGATGACACATCCAGCAACATCAGTGAAATTTGCCACAACATCTCCGAAAAAGATGTTTCAGATGTTTGCAAGTTCCTTTCCGAAAAATACGCCTGCAAAGTTTCCATGCGCAAAGGTTACGAAGTTTACGGCAATGCCAATGTTTTCAACGGAGGCTCCGATTACGAAGTCATCGAAGAGAAATGGTTTAAGGTCCAATTCGAAAACGGAATTCAAGTGGTCTAACGAAAGAATTTTGCGAGGGTAGCGCAAAGGACTTCAACGTCAACAGGCTTTGCCACGTGATCGTTCATTCCCGCATCCATTGCAGCACGCTTATCTTCATCGAACGCGTTTGCCGTCATTGCAATAATTGGCACGTTCGAAATATCCTTATCCTTCATCGCACGAATTTGACGCGTCGCCTCATAGCCATCAATTCCCGGCATCTGGATATCCATCAAAATAGCATCATACTTGACCGATGAATACTTGAGCTTTTCTACAGCAAGGTCACCTCGTTCCATTGCAGTTACTTCAACGCCACGATCCTCAAGGATTTCCGTAGAAATTTCACGATTGAGCGCATTATCCTCAACAAGCATCACCTTTCGGCCAATAAAATCATATTTCTTAGGTTCACTCAAGTGCGTTTCAAAATCAATCTTCGAACCCGATGAACCACAGAACTTCTGCAAGATGCAATGCAAATCCGACAAGAACAACGGTTTTGCAAAGAACGATGTCACGCCCGCTTCAAACGCTTCCTTTTCAATATCAATCCAATCATACGATGTCAGCACGACTATCGGCACAGCCGTTCCGACAACCTTACGGATTTGTCGCGTAATCTGGATTCCCTTCATTTCGGGCATATTCCAGTCAATCAAGAACAAGCGATAATCGTCGTTTGCTTTGTGCGATTTTTTGATACACGCAAGGGCTTCATCACCCGACATGCACAAATCATAGCGCAAGTTTTCCTTCTTTAACGCAGCGGCTACAGTTTTACAAATATCCGGTCGATCATTTACAATCAAGCAATGCAGCCCTGCAAATTGTTCACTTGCAACAGAAACAGGCGATTCTTCACCAAGTTTGAACTTGAATGTCATGAGGACTTCAGTCCCCACTTGTTCCTGGCTCTTAATATTGATTGTCCCGCCCATCATATCCACGATATTCTTCGTGATGGACATACCAAGGCCAGTTCCCTGAATACCGCTCACCGTCGAAGAATTCACGCGAGTAAACGGAGCAAAAATTTGCTTCAAGAATTCTTCATTCATGCCGATACCATTGTCTTTCACCAAGAATTCATAAATGGCATAGCCCGGTTCAGCAGAAACTTCCTTAATGTTCATCGAGACAGCACCCTTTTCAGGAGTGTACTTGATGGCATTAGAAACAACATTCAACAAGACTTGATTCAAGCGCAATTTATCGCACATGATCATTTCGTTGTGAACATTTTCAAGTTCAACAACAAACTGCTGCTTACGAGAGCGAACATCCGAAAGAACAATTCCCTTTAAGGTATGGATAATATCCGAAAGGCTTTCCAACCGATTCGTAATATTCATCTTTCCCGACTCAATGCGGCTCATATCAAGAACGTCATTGATGAGCGAAAGCAGATGCTCCGAAGATTGGCTGATTTTCGAAAGGTAGTCAGCCACCTGTTCCTTGTTGTCGATATGTTCTGTGGCAAGGCCCGTAAAGCCGATAATTGCATTCATCGGCGTACGAATATCATGGCTCATGTTGTTAAGGAATGTCGTCTTTGCACGGCTTGCAGAATTTGCCATCAAGAGCGCTTGTTCCAAAGCCTCTTTATCTTTTTTCTGCTTACGCGTTTCTTCGTCAACGCTATGGAAACCAGCAACAATTTGCACCGGATTTGTCGCCGTCAACACAAATTTAATTTGCCAATATTCAACATGTCCAAAGACATCCGCCTTGAAATTCACATAATAAGCATTCTTGTTTTTGAGATTTTCAAGAATGACATCTCTACGAGTAGATTTCAAAAACAGTTCGTAGTCTTCTTTGCTTACAAACTTTTCAACAATTACGCCAAGGCGTTCGTTAAAGCCCTTGATTTGCGGCCACTCCGGGAATAAACGCGGGAATAAATCCGTACAGCGATAAACATTTTCTCGCATGGAAACCGCATCGATATAGCACACCAAATCGAAGTCTTCGGCAAGGCCCTGAATCACGGCTTGCTGTTGAATTTCCTTGCGTAAAATATCGTCCTTGTCGGCAAAACCAAGTGCTGCAAATTTCGGATGGTTCGAATCGCCCACCTTCACGAATTTCATCTCGCAATAGCGATTCAAGAAATTCACGTACATGGTTTCAAAACTCTTTCGAGTCGAAAGTTGCTCACGGATATTCTTGATAGAACCGGCCTGCAACATACGATTCTTGTAAATGCCACTAACAAACTTATCTACATAAACAGAGTACGCCGTAGAATATTTGACATTACGTTTAAACGTTTCACCAAACGAATTCGCAGTTGTCTTGTTCATGGAATAAGGCGTCATTTCTTCCGTTTCAAGATCGATGTAATAAACCGACGTGTATTCCGCAGAAAGCGCTTCGATAATGGAAATATTGCGTTCCAGTTCTTCTTTCTGTTCCGCAATTTTCTTGTTCAACTGGATTTTTTCGGCACGCTTTTTATCGATTGTTGCAAACGTCATAATGACAAGAGTTGCAACGCCGTTTCTGCGTTCCACTACCTGCATTATAAAGCTCAACCATGGATTCCTGAAGCACGAAGCCTTGAAAATCAATTCACGGCGATCATCATGGGCAAGCAATCTTTGAATATACTGCGGACTTGCAAGACGAATCCATTCATCCTTGTATTCGCTATCGACAAGCTGCACCATTCTAAAGGCGCGATAAGAACAAGTGCTACGTTGCCTTTTATCGCCAAAATCAACCGCCTTTGATGGTAAAATTTCACGAGCCGAATCGTTTGACAAATCGCAAAGAAGAACAGCCTCGTATTCCGCCATAATCTTGTCATAAACAAAGCGGGCGCTGACTTCATCGTCGCGGTCAGCAAAGGCTACAACCATGGCGGTTGGCTCTTCGGTTTCAGCATCAACCTTCACGAACTTCATTTCGCTGTAGCGCACTTGCCCAGCAAAATTCGAACGGAAAAGAATCACATAAGTCTTATTGTTTCTAAGGTAAGCCTTGATATTATTGATATCACCGGCTTCAAGCATTTTTTCTTTATCGGCATCATAAACAAAGTCATTTACAAATCGCAAATACGCGTCATTGTACTTCGATCCAGATTTTATCATGACATCGTAATAATGCTGCGACATGTCGTTCATGGAATACGGAATCACTTCATCGGTCAAAAGGTTGATATACATAACCGATGAATATTCTGAAGCAAGCACATCGATAATCGAGAGGTTGACTTCCAGTTCCTTCTTTTGCTGGGCGAGTTTTTCACTCAGGCACAGCCTTTCGGACTGGTCCCTATCCACAGCGGCTGCGGTCATGACGAGCATTGCTGGGACACCGTCAATCCTATCCAGAACACGAAATACGTTGCGACACCAAAAATACGAGCCATCTTCTGTCAAATGCTTAAAGACTATTTCTCGTCTATCCGTTTTCGCAAAAATCCGTTTTAATTTTTCGACACTCCCAAATTCATTCCACTGTTCACGAAATTCTTCATGAACAAATGCAGACGCATTTTTGAAGCCGACTTCAAAAGGAAGAATATCCTTTTCCTTGACATCGTTGTAATACTTCGACCTACGAACAACCTGTATTATGTTTTCTTCCAAGTTGATAAGGTCTATGTTTGAAAATTCTTCACCGACTTTTTCGTTGATTTTTTTGTTAATTACTTCATCGTTTTTATTGACAAAGCCCACCAAAAATTCATTATCGTCACCGATATCAAAACGCATCACGCGCACTTCGTACCAGCGGGCATATCCAAGGGCAATGTCGCGGAACAGGTAGCGGAAGCTATGTTCACGGGAAAGGCGACTGATGATGTTGTCCATCTCTAGACCTTTCAGCATCATCTCCCGATCAGCAGGGTGGATGATATCCATGGCCACAAGGCCCCTCGCGCCATCCATCTTGCCTTCGAACGGGAAAAATCCCTTCAGTTCTTCTTTGCAGTAAAGCGTCCTGAACGTGTTCTTTGTCGGATTGAATACAAAAACGGATTCCACCTTTTCGCCGAACTTCATAACGATGCTCTCGTTCAGGTGGCGTTCGAGTTCGTAACGTTGCTTGGAACGGATATCACGGTCCACATTGCGCAAGCGGAGTACAAAGCCCTTAAGCCCTTGTTCCCCGCGGTCGGCAAAAAAGCTCATTTGGAAATAGACTTCCGTACCGTCGAAAAGGCACCTGAAAGGCACTACATACTGCGAATTTTTCTGGAGATTCTGGACAATGACATCGCGAAGAGTACTCTTATAAAAAATATCGCGGTCTTCATCACAAACAAAATTATCACGGATTAAAACAAGGCGCTTACGGAGGTTGCATTCTCCACGAAGTGCTGGGACACGAGCCACAAGAAATTGGCTAGCATGGAAAATTTCAACATCTTCGTCTTCTGGAGTTTTCGTCAAATCCACATAGCAAACACAATCGAATTCATCAGCAATGGAATCAATAATCGCATTGCTTTTTTCGATCCGAGACTGTTGATTTGCATTGTTTTTTATCATTTGTGCCCCACCCTACAAAATATATGAAAAAATGCAAAAATGTTATTTTTTCATGTCAGAACATGAGATAAACATCACAAATATGCGCATGTCGGATTTTTATTTCTTAACAATCCATATTTTCTAACATTTTTTCGTCACTATTCTCTTCTAAATGACGTTCTGCAGTCTCTGCAATTTTGGCACTATGGCCACGCAATGCAGCAAACGGGCTAAAAATTTTCGCCCGGTTAGCAACGGACATCCGCGGGTGTTTCATCAAGAAATTCCAATCATCCCTCGGATAGGGCAAATCAATTATGTCTTTGTAATCGTTCACGCTTTGTGCCCTCCGATTTGTTCATTGCGTTCGCGGGTGGTAGCGCCTTCCTGCATATCCATTCCCTTGAAAATTGCATTTTTCCCAAAGCGCTTTTTTATTGCAATTTGCGCAAGCATCATTTTCTTTTCACGTTCTACTTTTTTCACATCCGTGAACAGGTCATAACTTTCTTGCGTTGCGCTTAACACATTATTCGCAGTCAAGTTCAAGCGCTTTACCGTAAGCAACGGATTCATGATGCGGTCTGCAAGTTTCATCACCGCATCGGCAATCGTCGACACCGAAGACGTATAATTTAACAATGGTGCAGTCCCGTGCGCAGGTTTTGGAATCGTGCGTCCATAACCATCCACTACGGTTTCGCCATGATAAATTCCTTTATCCACATTTTCACGGTCATAGCCCACATGGAGCGTAAGCCCGTTCGTCACAAGACCTTTTTCCACAAGGTCGAGCGCAAGCGTTTCGACCATTTCGCGAATGACAATTTTCGCCTTGGCACACTCATACGCACAGCTCAAAACTTGTCCGCCGCCAATACTGTGCGTCTTGGATTTATAACGCTTGATTTCGGCAATGCCGCATGGCTCATAGCCCCACGCATGGTCAATCAGGATTTCCGCATTCACACCGAACATCTTGTACAGCGCATCAGGCTTCTTGACGCTAGCACGCGCAAGATCGCCCATCGTATAAATACCACGGCCATTGTTCAAATAGCAATGTTCCAAGCGCTCCGCAATTCCACGCCCCAATTGCCAAAAACTCGTCAACGGTCTGTGATTCCAAAGTTCCTTGCGGTATGTCATTTCGTCAAGTTCCGCAATGCGAACGCCATCTGCATCTGGCGCCACATGCTTTGCCATCACATCCATCGCGATTTTGCAAAGGTAAAGGTTCGTCCCGATGCCCGCCGTTGCCGTAATTCCCGTCGTTTCAAGCACATCGCGAATCATGTCCTTCGCCAATTCACGCGCCGACTTTTTGTACATCGAAAGATAATGCGTCAAGTCAATAAAACATTCGTCAATCGAGTAAACGTGAATATCCTCTTCGCTTACGTATTTTAAATAAACTTTATAAATGCGGGTAGAATATTCCACATACTTCGCCATTTGCGGAGGCGCAATGATAAACTGGACATCTTCCCCCGTTCGGCATTTCACCTCTCGCAACTTCTGGTTGACTTCGAACAAACGTGCTCGTCCAGGAATTCCGTACGCCTTAAGGCTCGGCGTTACGGCCAAACAAATAGTCTTCTCCGTACGGCTCGCATCGGCAACCACCAGATTCGTCTTCAATGGGTCAAGACCGCGAAGTACGCACTCCACAGATGCAAAAAACGACTTCAAGTCAATGGCAACGTAAGTACGGGTTTCGCGGGGCAGTCTCATATTCTAAATATACGAAATTCACTGCTCATAATTTCACTTAATCTTTAAATGCTGGCATCAAAGGTGCCGCAATAAAACACAAGATTCTACAAGCTTGCGAGAAGCGCAATCAACCCCAAGAACATCCCGATTTTCACGGCAGTTTGGGCACGCCTGTAATTTTTCTTGTGCGCCTGATAAAGCACATAGGCAAAGCAAGGCGTGAGCATTATAGCTGTAATATACAAGAACAGCGGTTGCATGCCCAAGAAGAACACCGGGATAGGTAGAGAAATCCAAGTAAAGAGGACAATCGCTCCAGCAAGACGCCTTGCAGTTGCGGCACCTGCTATAAGCGGGAACGTCATAATGCCCGCCTTGAGGTCGCCGGTTTCGTCTTCCAAATCCTTATAAATTTCACGAGCCAACGTCAGCAGGAAAGCAAAACCAATTGCAGGGAAAATACCGGAAACAAAATTCTCGGGAAACGGGTGCAAAAAGCTGTAGAAATACAGTAGAGCAAAGAACAAAGGAGTGGTGCAGAGAATCGCAACCGTCATATTCTTTATAAGCGGAATATGCTTGAGCCACCTGTTGTAAGCAATCAGGAGCGCACCGAGAAGCACGAAAAACCAAAGTGGAGATGTAGCGGCAACAAAGCCGTTCAAAACTTTATCGGAATTGTAGATAACATTTAATTTATCAATCTGAATCTCGATTGTTCCGAGATTCTGCAAAATAGCATTAAGGAGTCCACAGAATAACATCAACGCAAGCATGGCAATCCAAGCCCTGCGCGCAGCCTTTACCGAAACTTTCCCAGTTACAAGCGGACGTTCCGGACGGTTCATCTTGTCACTTTCCAAATCCAGAATGTCGTTCTGGATATTCGCAAAGCCAATGGCAAAAGCAAAACCAAGCGCCTGCACTACCCATCCAAGGCGAAATTCGGATTCGCCATACGAAACCATTACAAAGTAAGGATAACTCGCCCCAAGCAATTCATAACCGATAAGCAACGTAATCACGGCAATTACGATATTTACAGGGCGGGTCATTTTGAGAAGGGCTGCAAGCATCACCTACAAATATACAAATATTGCTTATCTGTACTTCAATTCAGGGTGCGCTTCGTAGTACGCATTCTTAAAGGCATACATGCGCTCATCGGCAAGTCGCATCGCCTTGCGAATGTCCTTCTTGCCATAACAAGAGCCTATCGAGAAACGGACATCTTCTGTTTTTCCCGACAAGAAATGGACTCGAGCAAGACGGTTCTGCAATTCGTCTTCTTCAATTGCGGGGATAAGAATCATAAATTCGTCACCACCCGCACGGTACACATCGCCATCATGGAATACTGCCTGCAAAATCGAGGCCGCCGAGCACAACATTGTATCGCCAGCACTATGGCCTTGGTCGTCGTTCACACGCTTAAGCCCATTCAAATCTGCAAAAAGCACAGCCACCGGCACAGGTTCGTGACCTGCGACAATTTCGTCAACACGGTTGTTCATCACATTTCTGTTCTTAACGCCCGTCAACGAGTCTATTGTACTCATAATTTCAAGTTTGTTCAAAAGCTGATAACTTGCAATTTCAGAAGCAAGGAAGAACGTCGTCACTTCGAGAGTTTCCTTAATCTTCATTACATCGTCAACATTGAAATTGATGACCCACATGTAACCGAGATGTTGTTTACCATGCCGGAGCGAGAAAAGCACCACACTATGGACTCCGGCCTGTTTGAGCGATTCTGCCCAAATCGGGTTTTGCTCACGCAGCTTTTCCATATCGCGTTCATCTTTTATGATAATACACGTGCTACCCGCAAGCGTATCCGGCCACGTTTTAGCCACATTGTAAAAGTCATTGATGTAGCGCGACATCGGGAACAAGCCCCTCCCTTCGCGAAGCGATTCCGCAAAGTTCGTACAGCTACGCTTTTCATCATCCACCAGCAAAATGCAGCAATGGCCGGCACCACAAATATCGCAAATGTCCCCCACAACTTCCTGGAACGCACTCCTCACGTCTTCCGAGCCACGCAGTTTGATGCAAGACTTCAACACATTAGAGGCCGTTTCCGCAGACAGGTCCGCCATTGCAGAAGAATCCGCCTTGGGGGCGACATCATAACAATAAAAGCAATAACCAATATTTTCTTGGTCAGAATCCAGCGGCAACAGGAACATATTGAGCCACAGATTCATCATGTAGAGATTGACATAAGCATGAAGCGGTCTGTTTTCACGAATACAGCAGCAGCAATGCTCTTCAAAATTCGGATTTTTCGGGAAACATGCTTCATACGGACAGCCAGGCACAAAAGGATGATGTGTCAAGGCTTCGATATCTTCACAATGCGCCTTGTTGCCAGCAACAACGCGGATATTCCCATAGGAACCGTCTGGGAAAAACTCGACCGAAACGACACAGGCCTTCCCTCTGTGGTGCGATAATAAGCTATCAAAATCCATGTGGATGTCCCCTCTTTAATCGACAGGTATTTACTAATATATATCTTTTTATTTAGAATATACCGCCTCGCAGACGCCCCTAAGCCCAAAACACGCAATTTTGGCCATATTTTCGGTGTTTTTTCGACAACACATCCTTTTCAAACAGGCAAAAACTATATTCTGCACATGAAATTTGCGGCAATCCTCGTATTAAGCCTCTCGCTACTGATCACAAGCACATTTGCCGTGTCGCTTACACCTCCGCAGGTTTATGCCGTAAAAGAAGACCGCTCGATGGCATCGAATATAGACACATCAAACACATTCTCCCCTTTAAAAGCTTTAGTTGCAGGAACCTCTATTGGACTTACTATAGGCGGACTCGGGATGATGGGCCTAGGAATTACCGGCATGGTATGGTCATTCTAACAAAAAAAGCACTCCGCAATTGCGAAGCGCTTTTTTACATTACTTGTTTGTTGGAGATTATTTGTTGCCGCTACGGAGTTTAGAACCAACAGCGCGGAGAATATCCTTGACCTGTTTTTCGCTAATCGTAGAAGTTTCGCCACTCTTAGCAAGGCCCGTTGCGTTGTGGAAATTCTTCAGCACATCAACGCACTCTGCCGATGCAAGAATATCTTGGTCGTAAAGTTCGAAGTTAAAGAAGTCATCCGTTTCGCCACTATCAAATTCGTCTTGATAATTCTTGAACGCCTTAGAGCAATCGGCCTTATTATAAGCATAAAGGAAATCATGCTTGACAGTGCAAGTCTTGCCCGCATAAGAAAGCGTGTAATTAATGGATGTTTCCGAATGGGAGACATAAGCCATTTCAAGACCTTGGATGCTAATCTTATCGCATTCCATCTTCACAGAAGACTTCGGGACCTTGGCGATTTGAGACATCGTTTCTTGCATTTCGCCAAAATTCTGGAATAGACACGGCGTGTTGATATAAATAACTTCATTATAATAAGGATCTTCGAGCACAACGCCTTCGATGAGCGCATTGTTCACAGTCGAGGCCTTATAGAAGTTTCCATTCGGGAACGATTCCCCTGCAATAGTCTTAAAAGCATAAACGTTTGAACCAGCACCATCGCCCAAATCAATTTGCGCCTTATCATCATCGGACTTTGTTATAGAACCACGCTGAGTCGTCGTTTTCCATACAGGCTCATTTGCATATGCCGTGCAAGACGCTTTAACAATATCCAAAGTTCCATCGGCAGCATAATTAAATTCGCCCATTTGAGTTACAATGAAACCTGTCGGGAGAGTCGGTGTCGGAGGGCCCGGGACTGCCGCCGTAGCGCTATTATCAGAAGATGATAAACAACCTGTCAATGCTAAAGTTGCGGCGGGAAGGAGAGCCAAGAGCTTTTTCATATAATCCTCTTTATTAAATTGTCTTTACCAATGTATATTAATTTTATGATTCCCGTATCAGTTTGATTGTATTTATTCTCAAAATACAATCTTTGTCTGAAACAGACCATCTTTTGCCAAAAATTTTTGCATAAAAAGTAAAACCCGCACTAAGGCGGGTTTTAAAGTTTGTTTTCGCGACATTCGCCTTACCAGCTTTGCGCAGGCGCAAGACTCTGCGCCTCGGTCATGCCGGCAAGCAAGCTTGCCGTCGCGACTCTCGGCTTACCAGTCTTTGGCAGGGCGGACTTGGCCGCGGACGGGTTTCCAAGGCTTGCGTTCGCCGTTTTGTTCGTCAAAGTCCTTGAGGAGCTGGGCAGCTTCTTCAGGAGTCAACTCACCAGGCGCAAGCGGCTGCGGTTGTTCTTGATCGGAACCGTTGCTATCGCTGGAATTGCCTTCGGACTGTTCGGGCTGTTGCTGTTCACCAGAACCGCCATTGCTATCGGAACTTTGCTGTTGGCTGTCGCTAGATTGACCATTCTGACCTTGATTCTGTTGATCCTGATTTTGGTCATTCTGGGCGCTAGAAGAACTCTGGTCACCATTTTGATTCTGGTTCTGATCCTGATTTTGGTCCTGATTATTTTGGTCTTGATTCTGGTCGTTCTTAGGATCGTTTTTCTTATTTTCGTTCTTCTGCTCATCCTTCGCTTCGTGAATGCGATCGAGGAGCATCTGCAATTTTTGATCGTTCGGATAATATTGCAAGCCTTCGTTACAAGTAATTTCTGCAGTAGGCAAACGATTTTCAATATACTGGAACGCAGCATCGCCATAGTATGCAGAAGCCGACTTCGGAGCCGCGAATGCAACCACCGCAAAAAGCAATACAAAGCCCAACGCTACAGAGATCCTTCGACTCCGCCTAACGGCTCCGCTCAGGATGACACAATTCTCTCGTCTCTCGTCTTTCGTCTTTCGTCTCAGCATAGCCATTAGATCACCTCCAAATCGTTGTCGGTGTTGCTAGCGTCAATCTTGGCCTTGGGCTTACGACCGGCCTTGATTTCAATAATGTCATCAATGCGTTGCACGTGACCGCTCAACTGGCTTGCAGTTTCATCTTCAGCAATCAAGTTCTCGAGCATTTGCTTGCCTTCGGCATACTTGCCATCCTTGCAAAGCTGGAGAGCACGAGCCAAAACTTGTTTTGCCTTATCGCTCAGCGGAGGTTGTTTCTGGTCGTTCTGATTCTGGTTCTGGTCCTTGTTTTCTTTTTGCTTGTCGAGTTCTTCCTTGAGCTTGCGCTGGACAATTTCGACGTTCTTCTTTGCATTTTCAAAATCGTTGTCGAGGTCAATCGCCTTTTTCAAGTAAGCGACAGATTCACGCCAAGCGGCAATGCGGGCACTCGGTTCTTGAGCTTTTTCGCCAACACGGAAATGCGTATTCGCCAAATTGTAGGCAGCCTTGGCGGCCATTGCCTTATCGGGCATGCGCACGGCACTTTCGAGTTCCTTCTTGGCCTCTTCGAAATTCCCGAGCTTGTACTGGCACGTCCCAATGTTATAAAAGAGCAATGGATTTGCAGGTTCCTCTTGCCTAGCTTTCATATATTTTTCAAGCGCACCGGCATAATCACCAGCGGCATAAAGCTTATTGCCATCGTTGATAGGTCTTGCAAAACCCACCACGACCATAAGCATCATCAAAGAACATGTCTTAAAAACAGTAGAAATTCGCATATTCAACTTCTTCGGCTTTTTTCGAACACCAATATATCAAATTTCAACTTCTCAGAGTAATTTTGCAGGGGCCGCAACAATATATTTTCCAAAATTACGTACAGTAAACCCTTGCTGTTCAAACATTGAAAGTCTGGAATCCTTATTTTCCAAGAGATAAATCGCATGACTATCCACTCTGTTCATATCAAATGTAAAGACATAGCGATCAAATTCGTGCACGTAGAGGAACGCACTCGGGAAATTGATATAGCGAACCGTCGATAGGTACGAATTTAAATCCACCTTGCCATAAAAAAGCACACGGGGATAGCTCACGTTCGGGTCTACATAAATTTTGCCACCGGGTCTCACCAAAGATTGAGCAAAGTCCATTGCATCGCCAACGCCTTCGCAGAAATTCGAAGCAATTTGATCTTTGTACTTTGTAAAATACTCCCTTTCGAAATTTGCAAAGCTCAAGAGGTACGCCACCAGCGGCACGTAAATCATCTTGGGATGGATATAGCTAAACGCCAAAATAATCCCCTGTGCAGCCATTACAATTATCGGGATGAAAATCAGGTTTACGCGGTTCACATTGACACTGATTAAAATGCCAATAGCAAATGCGGCAAGCAACCAAGCGAGCATAAAAACAGATAGTCCCAACTTGCGCGCACAAACATCACGGACCGCCTGCCAAATGTTTTCCACAAGTCCGACAAAGAAAAACGCAAGCGTTACCGGATAGAAAAGCCCGAAATTTCTTATATAATTCCAAGGAAGTCCATCCGATTGATTTTTCAAGATGTTCCAGAGATTCATGAAATTTTCGGGAATCTTTTGGAACGAAATTTCGCTTGCTCTGAAATAGACCAGCTTGGGAATACTAATGAACGGCAAACGAATTTCGGCAATGACGCCCTTGTTCACAAGCATGAAAAGTATGAGCGGTAGCGCAAGCATGGCGAGCACGCCAAGCGAAATCCACGTGTAACGATTATTGTTTATTGACTTTGTCCAAAGCCCATAAAGTACGTTTACCAAAACAATAAACGGAACTGCAATCCAGATAGTCGCATACGCATAAAGTGAAAGTCCATAAAACACAGCCGATGCAATCAGGAACTTTGGCTTTTCAAGACCTTTCACAAAAAAGAAAAGTCCGAACAGCACAAATCCCGGAGCCAAATTTGATTCAAGCGCCCAACGCGAAAGCATCACATGCCATGGAGAAATAGCAAGCAAGAATGTAGCCGCCAAAGCAATGCGAACGTTCGTAAAGCGGCGCATCAAATAGAAAACAGCCACAAGCGATAACAGCCCCACCAAGAGCATCGGCATGCGAATCACCCAGACATGCATGCCGAAAAGCGCAACAAACGGAATCATCAAATACGATTCAAGCGCATTCATGCCGGAACCCCAGGCAGTCAAATAAACCGGCAAGCGGTAGCCGTAAGAATCCGCCGCATGGTGCAAGAGCGTGTAGGCGTTATAAGCGGCAAAAGCCTCGTCTTGGTTGATATCGCCTGGCACAGAGCCAAACATATAGACTCGAGCAAAAATGCCAAGCAGCAAAACAATCGCCAAAACAATTTGCACAACCGTAACTTTGGCAACGTCGAACGATTTCAGCCAACCAAGAACTTTGTTCATCACTTCCTCTTTGTCACGATGATGTTCAGCCAATCCGCATGGTCATAAGCGTTATCGCCATCAGCATCGGCCTTGAGGATAATCGTCTGCTTGCCGCCAATATAGACCTTACCCGATTGCGGCTTTTTATTGCCAAAGACCACATCACCTTTCCAAAGCGTTTCTTCGGGAGTTGCAACAATAAAGCGAACAGAACCACCGCCACCTGCTTCATCATCAACGGCAACAACAAATTCCAACGAATCAGCATCGGCCGGCATCTTAAAGAACAATTCAGAATTGGCGTGCGTGCCAATACCATTCTTGTATTGCTGACCACGAACCGTAAGCGTTGCACCGTCGACCGAACGTCCCTTTTTCGGGCTACCGTACTGTTGCGTGTAATGGTCAATCGGCAAATCCGTAAGGTAGAACTGGTTATCACGGAGTTCCACATTCACCGGCATGAGTCCCACAATTTCAGCGATGAGCATCGGGAAGAGGAACAGCGCAAGCACTACGTATGGTGTAAAGCGCGGGAACGGAATACGGGCAAGTTTTTCAATCAACGCAGGGAACGCCTTCGGTGCAAAATTATGCACAATGCCGGCCACAAAAACAAGTATCGCAATCCCCGAAACTGGGACCCACAAATCAGCGCCCTTGAAGCCGTTGACCATGGAAATGTTCATGGCACAAACGGCAGTCACAAGCAAAGTCCAAATCCAAGCCTTCTTTGTTTCGAGAACCATCCACACGCAAGCAAACGGAACTGCGTAAATCAAGTAACGTTCATGCATGCCCGGCAGCACAAGGAAGAACGCGAACGCTTCCCAAGTTGCAAGTTCAAACGTGCGGCGGAGCGTCTTTGCAAAAAGAGCACACTTCAAAATATATGCCGAGACAATCACGAATAAAATCTTTCCAATCCACGACGGCGAAAGCAAAAAGCCGATTCCTTCTGGAGAAAGTCCAAAAAGCGGATTTGCATCGCGACTCGTATTGCCGACAAAGAACATCCAAATGTTAGCAGCATTGTAAGTCGAGAACGGGTACTGTTCCGTCGTATTCAAGTAAGCGTGAGTCAAAAGCCCCGACAAATTCCCTGCCACAAAGAACGGCAAGAGCACAAGTACAATTGCAACCGCCATGAGCGGGAGACCGCGCCAGGATTGCTTATAGCGACGGAGGAAAATGCCGCCGAAAATCGGCAAAAGCAAAATCATCTGGAACTTTGCCAAGAGCGCAAGCGCAAAGAACATCGAAGCGTATTTGAGCAAGCCGCGGAAATTGATGCAATAAAGAGCCGCGATTCCAAAAATGCAAGGGAACAAATCTACCTGTCCCCAAATCGGGCCATCGAGCAAAAGCGCCGGATTCAAAGCCACAAAGGCGAGAGCCAAATGCGCAGAAAGTTTCGGCAAATTATAACGCGCCACCAAACGGCTCGCCAAATCTACAAGCCCCACATGGCCAAAGAAAACAGGCCAAAGGCAGAAGAACTTGATGAGCGTTCCCTTTTCTATCGGGATGTTCGCCAAGTTATGAACTTGCGCCACGATCCACAGCCAAAAAACGTAAAGCGGAGGATAGTTGCCGTTAAAGCGCTCAAGCCCATTTTTTGATAATTGCTTGACCCAATCTACCCAATAATTCTGGTCGCCACCAAAAGCGGCCGCATTCGAGCAGAACAAGTTCGCAAGGAGACAGATAACACCCCATATCAAAAAATATTGAATAGCCTTATTTTTCACTGGACACTCCCGAACGTTTAAAACTGATCTTTATAGAATTGCCTTTTTGGTAAAGAATACCAACTCCTTTCCAGAAATATCCCAAAAGAATCGAAGCGATATACGTCATCACAATAAGGGTCACAAGGGACGGAATAGCCAATCCCGTTGCTGTGACAATCTTTGCCGGCAATCCAAAGTAGTAGCAGAAGAACGAATGGATAAGCCACATATAAGTGCTTTGACGGCCAATATACCAGATTCCCTTTTTCAAGAGTTTGGTGCGATTCAACAAGTCCATGCTTGCAACAGTCAAGACTGGAATAAAGAAGATATCAAAGATATCGCCCACTTCATTTTGACGCATGGCAATAACAAGGCACCAAATAGCAATATCCGTCAAAGGAGTCAAAAGTCCATGTTGCTTTGCAGAATTATTCAAACGATCAAGAAGTCCGTTTCTCGCAACAATTGCCCCCATCCAGAAGCAAGCGGCATAAGGAGCAATCTGGCAGAAGAATCGAAGGTACATGTGGCTATTTCCGAGAACGCCAAGAGCAGTCACCGTTTTCAAGCCAGGGAAAATATGAGCAAACAGCAAAGCAACGACAACCGCTAGGAAAATATTGACTCGTGCAGAGAATCGGTCGATAATAGCCCTGATAAACGGGAAAGTCACCAAAGCGAATACATAACTTATCAGGAACCACCATTCCCTGTTATAGGTCGATGTAAAACCTAAAAAGTTCGAAATCACCTCCCTATGTACAAACCTACTATATCGCGTATAAATAAACGGATCCGCGCAATAAGGGTCTTGCGAAGAAAAGAAGAGAAAACCAATCGGAATAAATACAAGGAAAACGCTCCAATAAGTGAAATAAAGTCTCTTGAGGCGCCCTACGATATCGTAACGTTTCCCAAAGGAGCTTTTATACACGCCATAACCGCCAAAGAAGAAAAACATCGGAACGCAAATTTTGCCAAAAATGCCAAAATAAGTGACCGCCGGTATATTGAAAACGGTAAAAAGGCTATCGAACCCGCCACCTGGAATTCGAACAGGGAAAAACCAAAGATGATGGAGAAGCATCCAGATGATTGCGATTCCCTTCATGATTTTGGTATCGTCGGGCGTCAAAAAATTATCTATTTCTTTTGAGATTTGTTGCATATTAAGTCTTTTTGGTGAATTGGTCTACGAATTATAGAAATCTTTTAAACGCTTGCCATTTACATTGTTCCTATTTTATAAATTTCAGCGCATGAATAAAGGAGAAGGATTAAAGATGCCCCAGATAAAGAGCAAAGACCATTCCATTGAACTCGTCAGAATTATCGCATGCTTACTCGTTATTATGGCGCATAGCCAGCTAGGCGTTGTAGAAAACAGTGCCATTGTAAGCGGAAGGCTTGCATTTTCGACATTTATCGCAGACGATGTTCCGCTATTTCTCTTGGTCACGGGTTTCTTTTTCTTCGGGAGAATCAAAAGCGATTCCGACATTATCCAAGTATTCCCCTACAAGGCAAAATCCTTCCTGTCGCGCGTTTACATTCCGACTGTTGTCTACATTCTGATTAGCATTTTCTACCGCTATTTCACGGAACATTTGCCGTCTATTGCAAACGCAGACTGGGATTACCTTGGACGATTCATTTTCAGGCTCGCTCCAGGAGACCATCTGTGGTACATTTGTACTTACATGTCCTTTATTTTCTTTTTCCCGATGCTTGCATTTGTCTGCCAAGACAATCCGCAAAAGAACAAATTAAGACACATTTTGCTTGGAATCGCCATTGCAGGCGCCGTAGTTGGCGACATTCAGTATTTCTTTAAAATGAGCATGTTCGATCTCGACAAATTCCTTTGGGGCTACTGCACCATATTCCTCATTCTCGGCTATGAACTTTCGTTGTTCATCCGCAAGTTCGACAATCGACAGAAAAAACTTTTTGCAATTGGAATCGTAATTTACTTACTCGGATTTTTCATCAAGTTCGGCCTGCAAAATTACATGTTCTCCGAATACGGCTATGTCAACAATCGCTTCCGCTGGCTCCAATGTTCGCCTTGCTTTATCACGGCAACAGGAATGTTCATCACCGTCTATGGATTGGGCAATTTCATTAAGGCAAACAACATTCCAACCCGCATCATCAATTACATCGGGTCGTGCACGTTTGCAATTTACCTATTCCACATGTTGGTCATCGGAGCCACAAGACCATGGCAACGAGAACTTATTGGAAAGTTCGATAACGCAAAGACATTCTTCGATGCCGCAGCATACTACATCAGCTACGCGCTCGTCGTCTTCGGCATTTCGTTAGTTGTCGCAATAATCTTTAAATACGTTGTCGAAAAGCCTGTAGCAAAGCTCTTTAGCAAAAAAGAGCCTCGACAAGCTTAATCATGTCCGCGTGGTCGCTTGCGGCCATCATCTCGCGAATGCTGTGCATGCTGAGCATGGGTTCGCCGATATCGACCGTCGGTATTCCGAGATTTGCAGAAACCGTCGGGCCCACCGTACTGCCACACGGCATGTCGTTTCGCGTGATGAATACCTGCAACGGGATTCCCGCCTTTTCGCATAGCAGGCGAAGCTGCGCAGAACTCATCAAGTCACTCGCGTAACGCTTTTGTGCGTTAGTCTTGAGCACAATGCCCTTGCCCAACAGCGGGGCGTGATTCGGTTCGTACTTTTCCGTGTGGTTCGGGTGTTCCGCATGGGCCATGTCGATAGAGAGCGCGATGGACTCTGCAAGCGTTGACGAGAGAGGCGCTTGGGCCCTATCGTGCTCGCGCACTCCAGGGTGACAGTCATTCTGGAGCGAAGCGATAGAATCCAAAACACTTTTCAAGAAATTGCCAGCAGCTCCTTCGCGGGTGGTAGAACCGACCTCTTCGTTATTGAAGAAGCAAGCCACAAGGCAATCGTTTTCAGCCGACTTTGCACCCACAATCGCTTCGGCAATGGCATGGCAGCTGCTCAAGTTATCGAGCCTTCCCGAATAAATCCATTCATCGTTAAACCCGCCACGATTTGCAGGCTGGGCATCGAACAACTGCACATCGAAATCTATCAAGCGCGCCTCTGCAGGGAGTTCCTTTTCAAGCGCCTTCACAAATAAGTTCTTGCGATTTTCAGAAGCGCTACAATTCGAAGCGCCCGCCCACAACGCATTAAAATCTATTTGCGGATTCACCTTGAGGCCATCCTGATTCACACCACGATTCAAGTGAACTGCCAATTGCGGAATCCTGAAAAGTTTTTCACCGCGGAACAACTTCGTTTTGAGCGTTTGGCCATCAGCTGCATCCACATAAGCAAGCATGCCCGCATATCCCAAGTCGCGATCGAGCCAGCTCGTGTAAAGCGGAGAACCGTAAACCTCCGTATGGAGCGTACAAACGCCCGCATTCATGCCATCTGGATTCGGGGAAATCTTGAGCGTCGGGAAATCCGTATGCGCAAGTGCAATCCTGAACTTTGAAGCCTCGCTCCATGCTTTAGGCGTGCGGAAAGCTATGATAGACGCGCCACGGCACACGAAATACGCTTTTCCAGGTTCAAGAGCGCTACCACAATCAAAATTGGCAAAGGAATTCTCTCTGAAATACGATTTCAAAGCATCCACCGTATGGTACGGAGTTACTGCAGTATTCAAAAATTCAAAAAATTCCATATTTCCTCGAAAAAATTCAATTAAATTCAATTTGACAATATAATCTATTTATATTTCACGAAAGTAATGGCATTTCAAAAGATAAAACAGATTAACTGGATGGAAATGTCCGGCCTCTTGGTCGGCGTTATTAGCACTGTTGCCATTATGATTTTTTCATTGGTGCTTTACCATTACCTTTTTAACAGAGTTATCAAGGTCAAGGAATATAGGCTCCACAGTACTTTCGAAAAAGCACTCGGCCTTAGACCGGGAACTCGCGTACAGATTAGCGGTGTCGAAGTCGGGCAAATCACCGACATGCAGATTAACGACGATGGCATGGGCGTGCTCATGGAATTTTCCATCCGTCAAGAATTCCAGAACCTGATTACCGACAGTGCGACCGTTTACGCCATCCGCGACCAGAACTTAATTTCGGCTCGTGTCGTCAACATTGACATTAAAAAGGGCAAAGGCCGCGTACTGCAAGACGGGGACTTTATCATTGCAGGCAAGGCACAGGACATCGAAACAGTCCTTGAAACAACCAATGAACTTTTGGGACGTGTAAATACCCTTATCGATGCAGCCAACACACTCGTCGATATGGCGCTTGATACCGGAACCACCATGGGTGCCTTGTTCGGTTCCCGCAATCTGTACGACAACTTAAACCGTCAGTTGTACCGCCTCGACGAAATCACGTTCCTCGGCAAGAACGTCCTGAAAAAGACATCCTATTTGCTGGATACAATGAAAACGGATGTACCGCAACTAGTGAGCCGAGCAAACGAAGTCACGAACAACGTAGGCCTTTTACTTGAAGATTTCAAGCCTCTCCCGAACAAAGTTACAACGCTCCTGAATTCCATGGATTCTACCGTCGGACGTGTAGACCACCTCGTCACAGACTTCGGTACGGTCACAACTGGGCTGCAAGACTTTATGAACACGACGGAATCCACATTGCAGAGTGCAGACGACCTAATGAACGGCATGTCTAAGATGTGGCTCCTGAGAGGCAACGTACCCACGCATGATTCTGTGCCCTTTGTCGTGGAGACGCTATGGTAATGCAAAACGCCTTGAAACTCGCTCTTTGCGTTGCGCTTAGCGGAACCGCAGTATTCGCCTCGGAATCCGGAAAGCTCGCGGCCCGCGCACAAAAATCCTTGAAAGCAGGGAACTTTGCCAAAGGCTATTCGCAGCTGGATCGCGCGCTCATTGCAAGCCGCAAAGAAGCCGACAGGCGCTCTGAAGCACGCATTATGATTGCCATGGGGCAAGTCCGAACCAGAAGCCTTGATTTCAGCATGGCTGATTCGCTCTTGAATTACGTCGAAAACGAAGGCTTGGACCGTTCAACAAGGGCAATGCTCGTCAAAGCGAAAATGGCCTTGAAAAACGACACTGAAAAATATGGCGAAGCGGTGAAACTTTGCGAAGGTTTCGACGAAGACGTTCTAGACAAGCTCGATGACCAATTGCAAGGAGCATTTTATTCGGAATGTGCAATTGCCTATGCTGGCAGCCAGAATGGCGAAAAAGCAGCCCAAGCACTCAAGATGGTCGGCAAGAGCACCGATGATGATACGGGCATTTACTACTGGACTGAAGCTCGTTTAGCAGACATGCAAAAATCGGGAAATGCCGATTCGCTCTACCGCAAAGCCGAAGCAAAATCTGTCGAAGCAAATACACCTTTTGCAACAGCCAACATTCTTTACCACCGCGGAAAGGTTTTAGAGAAAACTAACCCCACCGAAGCAAAAAAAGTCTTTGCCCGTTGCAAGACCGCCTTCGAACTCATGGGACTTGAGAAAAATTCCAAGAGATGCGGGGATTAGATTATTTCTTTTCTAAAGAATCCGCGGCATTTACTTTAGCTGTATCAGCAGCAGCCGTAGTGTCTGCAGGAGCGGGTTCCTCGACTTTTTTCATTGCGAGGAGCTGGTTATAAACAATAACAGGTGGAATTTTCCCTTCGACCATGTTATCGACAAGGGCTTTGACCTTTTGGTAATTTTCGTCCTTGTTGTAATCCACAATTAAGCCCTTGTAACCAAGAAGCCTAAGAATTTTGGCATAGAAGCTTGTGCGGAATTTTTTGAAACGCGGTTGGAACACATCGTTCAAAACTGTTTCGAGAGCCGTCTCGGTCTGCATGGAATCAAGTTCAAAGCTGCGGTAAATCGTGCGGATATGATCAGGAATCGTCGTATCCGGGCTATCGAAATACTTGCGCATCACATTTGCAGCTTCAGTTTTGTTGGGGTATGGTCCACGACCAACGCGCAACGCATAATAAAGGGCAAGGCGCCAATTTTCAGGATAAACGCGAGTTGCCCTGCGCAATACAGAAAAATCAGAAGTGTCGGGAGCGTCAATCGGAGTTACGCCACCGACAAAATAATACGGCGTATAGAACAGCGTATCAAGGCTCGTCGAAAGTTCGGCAACATGGCCGAGATACGCATATTCCCTGCCAGAGAGGTAGCTTTCACCAAGTTCGGTGAGGCCCTTGATCCAAAAGAGCCCCGCTACCGATGCATCATGCCCTGCAGCCACATAGCGAACAGACGAAGCCTTCGGCAAGAAGGATTCGTCAAAGTTCGTGCCCGGTAACGGCTTTGCGTAATGGAACGCAAGCGCAATCACTGCAACGGCAACTATGAAGCTAAGGACATATCGCATATTCATCTCACCACATCATTCTGAGCGAAGTGCGTAGCACGTAGTCGAAGAATCCATCAAGTAAAGCCCTGGATCCTTCCCCTATCGCTACGCTCCAGGGTCAGGATGACGTCTTAGAAGAATCAATATAATTATAGTTGGCAGGCCTCTGCGAGTTTTTCGAGTGCATCGACACAATCGTTCGCATAGTTTGCCGGCGTATCGTTACGCTGCCATGCAAAGTTAAGGCCACTGCTCGAATTGAGCACATGGAACTTACGTTTGCCGCCACCGTTTTGAATAGCCGTAAGCACGGTCTTTGCATCGCCGCCCTGACCGCCCGGCACGCCCGGAATGGACACGCCCGGAATGAGGAACGGAATTTCGTACTTCTTTTCTTGCGACATGTAGCGCGTGATGTTTTCAAGTTCGCCCGGATTGGTAGCACCGACAACAGCACCGAGGTAGCCCTTGCCAGCGTCCCATTCCACAATTTTGTCTGCAACGGAGTAGAATGCTTCTGCAGCGTCGCGGATCGGAAGGTCCTGGAAGTCATGAGCGCCCTTGTTGCTCGTGCGAAGGAGCACGTAAGCACCGTTTTCGCTATTTTCGCGGATGAACGGACCGACAGAATCGGCACCCATCCACGGAGAAACGGTCACGGCATCGGCACGGTAAACATCGTAGGCGGCGTTAGCGTAGGCGGCACTAGACTTACCAATGTCACCGCGCTTTGCATCCAAAATAACCGGAATGCCAGCGCTTCTGTAATCGGCAATGAGTTGCTGCAAAACGAGCATCGACTGCACACTCACGCATTCGTAATAAGCGCTGTTCGGCTTCACGACGGCAGGCTGCACATTACGCTTGAGGCAGCATTCCAAAATGTCGGAATAGAAGCGCTTGATGCGGTCTTCGGGAGTGCCTTCGAGCGGAATAAGCTTGAGCACAGGGTCCATGCCCATGCAAACCGGGTTGCCGCACTTTGCAATACGCTGTTCAAGGCGATCGTAAAAGCACGTCATTACTTCAATTCCTCCTGAATCTGAGCGGCTTCGTAAGAGAGAATGCCATGTGCGACAGCCACATTCAGAGATTCAAGTTCACTGCTCATCGGGATCTTCACCGTTTCGTCGGCAAGTTCGATGAAGTACGGATTCGTGCCAGCGCCTTCGTTACCCACGAGGAACGCCATCTTGCGGAGCTTATGCTGCGGAATCTGGCGGAGGGACTGCTTGGCGTGCAAATCCGTTGCGATGATGGTGTACCCCTTGCTGCGCAAGAAGTTGATCTGGTCCACGAGATCTACGTCGAATTCAAACGGAACGCGGAGGAACGTGCCCGAGGAACCACGCACAACCTTCGGGTTGAACGGGCTCACGGTACCACGACCAAGAATCATGCCCGAAGAATTGAAACCGAGGCTCGTGCGGAAGAGCGTGCCGAGGTTACCCGGATCCTGAACAGCATCGACGAGCGTAAGCACGCTGCGGCTCGTTTCGTAAACAGGCTTCTTGCTTGCGATGTTGCAGTAAGCGATAATGCCCTGCGTTGTCATCGTCGAAGAAAGGCGCTTCATCTGTTCTTCAGTGAGAGTGTGGAGCGTAATTTCGGCATCGTTAATGGCTTCGATGAGTTCTTCGTTTTCGAAACCTTCGACAACGTAAACAGAAATCACGAGTTCGCGATGATGCTTCACGAGTTCTTCGACAACGTGAACGCCTTCGCCAAGGAACTTGCCTTCGCGTTCGCGACCCTTTTCAGTCGTGCAGGCGATAAGGCGCTTGAACCAAGGAGGCGTAGAACCGGCATCTTCAACAGCTTCGATCTGAGCTGCACGAGCTTCGAGTGCGGCTTCATCCAAGTTCTCGTCAACCGCTTCCTTTTGTTCCGGACGCTGGCGATAAACAGGAGCGTTCACGGCACCATCACGGCGCGGGCCACGGTTAAACGGCTTGTCACCAAAGCGGCGCGGGCGGCGGTCGCGATCAAAGCGTCCACCACGGCGTTCTTCACGGTTGAACGGGCGGTCTTCGCGATTGTCGTCGCGATCGAAACGGCGTTCACCACGATCAAAGCGACGGTCGCCGCGGTCGCGGTCAAAACGACGGTCGCCACGATCGCCACGGCCAAAGGGCTTGTCGCCAAAGGAACCGCGGTCGTCGTCGTTACGACGAGGGCGGCGTTCAGGAGCTTCGCTGACTCCAAATTTGCGGTCAAGCGTCATTCTTACAGTACGCTTCGGTTTGTTTTCTTCTTCACTCATAGTTTTTCCATCAACTGTTTGGCGACGGATTCCCCGTCAATTTTCAAGATCTTGTAGAGAGCTTTGATTTCTCCCTGTTCAACGAATCTGTCCGGAAGACCAAACCGGTACAGTTTCTTGTCCGTATAGCCGAGGTCGGACAATAGTTCCGCAATAGCTGAACCATAGCCACCTACGAGCGTGTTGTCTTCCAAGGTCACAATGACATTGTGGCTGTCGAACAACGAACGGTAGCATTCCTGGTCGAGCGGCTTAATAAAACGGGCATCCACAAGCGTCGGGTTGTATCCGTTTTCACGAAGCACGGAGGCTGTTTTCTTGAGTTCATTTGTCATGAAGCCAGCACCTAAAAGCAAGATGCCAGAGCCCTTCTCAAGAATCTTGGGGCTTTTATAATCAAACGGACCTTCCGAAGGCTTGAGTTCTGCTTCAAGCGCAGTGCCTCTCGGATAGCGGATAGCCACAACGCCTTCCATGTCAATTGCAGCTGTAATCATATCGCGCAATTCATTTTCGTTGGAAGGAGCCATGACTGTAATTCCTGGAACCGTACGCAAGAACGACAAGTCGAAAGCGCCATGATGCGTCGGACCATCCGCACCGACAAGACCGGCACGGTCAAGCACGAGCACCACATGCAAATTCTGGAGTGCAATGTCGTGGATAATCTGGTCGTAGGCGCGCTGCATGAACGACGAGTAAATCGCGACCACAGGTACAACGCCATCACAAGCCATGCCCGCCGCAAACGTAACAGCATGCTCTTCGGCAATGCCCACGTCAATCACGCGGTCCGGGAGTTCCTTTGCGACGATATCCATGCCGCAGCCCGTAGGCATTGCAGCCGTGATACCCATAATGCGCTTGTCCTTCTTAGCAAGGTCCAAAAGCGTATTGCCGAACACGCTCGTCAAAGACGGATTCGGATTTCCCGGAGCAAGCGGGAGACCACTTTCGGGGTCGAACGCACTGCAACCGTGATACTTTGTCGGATTCTTTTCGGCAGCGTCAAAGCCGCGGCCCTTTTCCGTGAGCACATGGACAAGGCACGGGCCTTGCTGGTTCTTCACGCGTTCGAGAATCATCACAAGTTCATCGATATCGTGACCATCAATCGGACCAAAATAACGGATGCCCAAGTCTTCAAAGAAGCGTCCCGGCTTCACGGCATTCTTCGCCGCATTCTCGACCTGCAAGAAGAGGTCACGGAAACGGGAACCCAGAATGCCCGGCAAACGATTCATCACGCGATCCAGGTCGGTACGCATCTTGTTGTAAACCGGATCCGAAATAACGCGGTTCAGGTACTTGCTAAAACCGCCAATGTTCGGAGCGATACTCATCTTGTTATCGTTCAAGATGATGGTCATGTTCTGCTTGGAGGCGCCAACGTTATTGATAGCCTCGTAAGCCATACCGCCCGTCATGGAACCATCGCCAATGACAGCAACAACATTGTTGTTACGGTTGAAATGGTCGCGTGCAACTGCAAAGCCAAGAGCTGCCGAAATCGAGGTCGTCGCATGCCCAGCCCCAAAACAGTCGTAAACGCTTTCGTTCCTCTTCAGAAATCCGGAAATACCGCCCTGCTGGCGCAAGGTATCGAAGCGGTCGTAACGGCCGGTCAATAACTTGTGCACGTACGCCTGGTGCCCCACGTCCCACACGATTTTATCGTCGGGTGCATTGAACACGTAGTGAAGCGCAAGAGTCAGTTCAACAACGCCAAGGCTCGATGCCAGGTGACCGCCATGTTTGGCCACCTGCCCAATAATGGTTTCGCGAATCTGCGAAGCCAAGTGGTAAAGCTCTTCAACAGAGCAGTGCTTCAAGTCCTGAGGCGACTTTACGTCTTTCAGTTCCATTTATTTCACTCGGGTAATGATGTATGCAGCAATGGAACGGAGGATAGAGGTATCGCACTTGAGGCTGTCCAAAGCCTTGATGGATTCCTCGTAAAGTTCCCTTGCTCGTTCCCTTGACTTTTCCAGTCCAACGATGGACGGGTAAGTAGCCTTGCCCTTTTCGATGTCAGACCCGGCATCCTTGCCGAGTTCTTCGGTCGTAGAGACAATGTCCAAGATGTCATCCACAATCTGGAAGGCAAGCCCGATAGAGCGGCCATAGTTGCGGATGATTTCCATATCACTCTCGCTTGCGTCTGCAAGCATCGCACCCACCAAGAGGGCAGCTTCAATCAATGCTGCGGTCTTGTGGTAGTGAATGTAATCGACAATTTCGAGATCGACAGTCTTGCCTTCACATTCGATGTCGGTCATTTCGCCACCGATCATGCCGTAAGTGCCGAGCAAGTGAGCAAGGAGTTCGATAGCCTTTGCGTTACCGGTCTTGCCCATCATTTCGAATGCGTGAATGCAGAGAGCATCGCCCGCCATCACGGCTGTCGCTTCGCCAAACTTCTTGTGGCTCGTGAGCTTACCACGGCGGTAGTCATCGTTATCGACGCACGGAAGGTCATCGTGAATAAGGCTGAACGTGTGGAGCATTTCGAGAGCGCTCGTCGCAAGCCAAATCTTGTCTCCCTTGCCGCCAAACATGTCGAACGTGGCCTTGGCAAGTCCCGGGCGCAAGCGTTTGCCGCCTGCGAACATGGAATAGCGCATAGCCTCGTGCAGACGGCACGGACGGTCCTTTACTGGGGGGAGATGTTCATCAAACTTCGCCTCGGCATCTTTAGCGATGCGGGCGAGATATTCCTGGGCAATTTTTGCTTCTGATTCAATAGACTGCATGTATACAAAGATACTTAATTCAGACCTATCTTAAAAGGGCATGCTATTAAAAGTATGGTTTTTAAATCTTAGAAAAGCGCGCCGTAGAGCACTATATCATCCAAATAGAATTCAGATCCGTTGCGGACGAAGAAATGCAACTGGCGGACATCGTCCTTAAGCGAATTCCATGTGAAATAGCAGTTGCTTACATCCTGGGAATTATAGCATAGATCACCGGACTTGATGACATATCGCGTCCACTTCTGCGAATTCAGATCTATCCATTCCGAGGCGGCTTTGAGCGAAACCCCTTTCACTTCCGATTCTTTATCCCAGTTTTCGAGTGACACGCGGATCTGTCCGGAACCCTTCGCATAGAACGCAATGGAATCAAGCGAAGAGAAGTTCCAGCCTTCAGAACGAAGCAACGTACCCGTTACAACCCAAGCATAAATGTTGTTCGTCCCAATCAGATTGTACTTGCCATGGAATACCTTTGACTTGCGGTCCTTATCAGTTTCAAAAGCCTTGGACAAGACCTTGGAACCAATGGAATCCACGCTAAAGTACCAACCTGCCGTATCGCCTTCAAAATCCTGCAATACAATAGACGGGTAGTCAAATTCAGCGGAGCCTGCAGAAGGTTCAATTTTCTTAGTTACACATAAACTATCTTTATTATCAACAACATAAAATTCAAGCGTATCCGTTGTCGGGAGCATCGGAAGCGAGAAAATGCCTTCTTCGTTTGTCTTCGTCATGACATCCAAACCATAGACGCCCACCCAAGCATACTTATCGCCAGCATGGAGTGTTACGCGGCTCATGTAGTTTGAAGTCTCTTGCAACTTGACCGTATCGAGCTGGGCAATTTGCTTTGCCGAGAGCACCTTGGAATAAGAAGAACCCGACTGCACAACCGTCAAGCGGTAATCGCCGTCACTCAAGGAATCAATTGCAAACACGCCATTCTTGTCCGCATAAGCATCCGCTTTGACGATAACATTGTTCACATGCAAGGAATCTACACGAGCATTAGCCTTACGGATTGCCAAGGATGCATAAGGCACGGGCTTGCCATCGGCAACGGCAACAAACGTAATCATGCCTTCGTACGGATTCGGCAGCAAGTCAATTTCTTCGTTTTCGCTCGGATTCAATTTTACAGACAAATCGCCATACACGGTATTATTGTCACCGCGCAAGAAGTACACCTGCAACGAATCATTGGGAGGCAACTGCGACAACTGGAAGCGGCCAAGCGAATCCGAACGCACCAGCACGTCCATACCGCGCACGCCGACCCAAACAAAGTTGCAGCTATCAGGCACATCGGCATAACCGCCAAGAGAAGCCGTAGGTTCCAACTTCAAGGAATCAAAGTTCGCATCGTCATCCGAAGAATAAAGCCCTGTAAAGGCAGAACCACCATGCACAATCGTCAGGCGGTAATCGCCCTTCGGCGCTTCAAATTCAAAATATCCATTAGCGTCGGCATAGAAATCTGCGTTAACGATTTCATTTGTCGCATTGTCAACGGACGTCGTGTGGTCAACATTTCGAATAGCAACTCTTGCATACGAAGCAACACGGCCATCGCCAACATAGGCGAATCCGCAAATGCCGTTCGTCGTCTCGCTGCCAGGACCGCCCGAGCAGCTCCAAAGCAAGAGAGCTGAAATTATACAGGCTAGCCGTTTCATTTTGACTTCTCCTGTAATTTCTTGGTAAACGCAAGCGGGAACAACTGAACATTCAGCTGGAACACGGTATCATCGCCAGTTCCATCCTGCGACAGACGGAGCAGGTCCGAACGGAACTCCTTGATTTTTTCGCGGATGAGCTGAATGTCGTTCATGTTGAACGTCATCGTCACGGTACTGATATCGCGAAGAGGGGGCGCATGGCGTTCAAGCGATTCACCCGCAAGGCGAATCGTTTCTTTCTGGAATGTCCGAACAGCTTCGGATCTCCAGTTGCCACCTGTACTCACAAACGTATCATTCACTTTCCAGTACCCGTCCTTTCCCTCAGAAATCATGTTCAGGTCGTGGAGGAGCTTGATAGCATCCTTGGCCTGCTCCACCGTGATTGCCGGCGTGCAAGACTCCGCGAGCCCTTCATAATCATCTTTAAAATTACAAATACCGATTACGGAACGGATAGCGTTATAGTACCAATGACGGTAAAATTCCAGTTCTTTTTTGGCAAGACGCTTCAAAGGGATACCTTTCAAGGCCTGCATCTTCTCATAATGGTTCAACGCTTCCTGGTCGCTCTTTGCACGTCCGAAGTACACGAGTTCCGACCAGTAGGCCGCTTCCTTTTCGTCAAGCTCGAAAAATTCAGCCATCGGCTTGATGAAGTTTACCGCAAGGTGAATCTTGCCCTGCGAAATACGGAGAAGATTTCCTGGATCCGCACCGAGTTTCATAGCCATGTATCGCCAGGATATAACGGTCTTACGCTTTTTGAAATCTTCAAAAGCATCTCTAATCCATTCGCGATAATCAGTATATTCAAAAATCGGTTTCACAGAAAATCCTTAAGTCAAACAGCACCTCGCGCCATCTCAAGACAACATTCCTTTTCTCATCCAACACGAGACAATGCGGGCGGTTTGAACCATCATAAAGATATCTTTATACACATCAATAGGTTAGTGCACAGATTTATCGTTCGTTGTGAAATTTTACAACGGAAGCCGAACCGGCAGAGCAGGTCGCCTGCCAAGAACATTCCTGCAAATCGCTAAACCGTTCGTCGCTACAGCGGCCATTAAAGGCGAGAGCGCCGTTTTCATCAATGCGGTAAGCGACATCGTAAGAAATTTCAACAAGCTTGGACTTAGTCACTACCGGATCGCGCATCACCAATGAAGTGATTTCAATCACACAATTGTCTTTCGATTCCGAGGCTTCGGCAGCCTGGTCAACCGGATTCCAATGGAGCTGGATTTGCTTGAAGTCGTCCACTTCTGGATGCTTGGTACAAGACACAAGCAAAGTGACCAAAACTGCAAGAAGAAGCCAGCCACGCATTTTCGAAATCCTTAATGGTTACGCCTGAACGTTGCCACGGTAACGCGGTTACGTCCACTTTCCTTCGATGTGTACAAGGCCTTGTCGGCACGGGCAATGAAGGACTTCGGATCTTCGCCCGGAACCATCTCGGTCACGCCAAAGGAGCAAGTCACCTGCTGCTGCGTAATGAGCGTTGACGATTCAATTGCCTTGCGGAGTTTTTCAGCAAGGAACGCGGCATTCTGGATGCTCGTGTCGTCACTCAGAATCACAAACTCTTCGCCCACCCCAACGCACGAGGGAATCCGTATTGCGGATCATGCCCTGCACAAGCTTTGCAAGGTTCACGAGGACTTCGTCACCAACAAGATGACCATAAGTATCGTTCACTTCCTTGAAGTGGTCGATATCGAAAATCATGAACGACACAGGGCCGCCCGTCCTGTTCAGCTTTTCCTGTTCGCGGAGGAGAACGCCGCTAAAGCCAGCACGGTTGAGGCAACCGGTAAGCGGGTCTTCCCTACTGGACTTTTCATACTCGCTCTTCTCGATTTCCAAAGCACGGAGGTTCTTCTTGAGTTCTTCCTGCTTCTTTCTGTTAATTGCGCGTTCGCGGCTGTAGTCAAAGAACCTGATAATCAAGATGATAAGGAAGGTGACGAACCAAAGAGCGACAAGCGTCGTCACGAGGTCCACCTGCGAAATCTTCTTGCCCTTAAAGCGGAGCCTGTTGATTTCCATGCCGCCATAACCGAGCGGAGCGTTCGTACCCGTCTGGATTTCAATCAGCGGAATATTCGAAAGGTCTACACGCGCCTTGTGCACGTTGATTTCGTTCTGGGAAACCCACCAACCAGCCACGCGGAATTCCTGCGGGACAAACACGGCCGGGTACGGTTCCTTGGTCGGAGTAAATTCGATTTCGTTGAACTTGAGGGAAGTCTCGTCGTTCTTACGGTAGAGACCGCTGTCGTAACCACGCATGTAAAGGCGCACGGAGCCTTCGTTACGCGGCTTGAGCCATACGAAAAGGCTGTCGTACTTGGAAAGGTCAAGCCCCTTGGACTTACCATCGCCCAAATAAATCTTGATGCCCACATACGGGTAAGCATAGCCTTCACGGAGTTCATACTCGATAACGACAGAACTGTCGGTACGCATCATGGAGATTGCCGAAGTACCACCATCTACGGAGTCGGCACTAGCAACTACATAAGGATGTTCACCGAGATTGATGTCTAAAATATCGTCCAAGAAATGCCTATATGCGAACATGGCTACGGCGGTCACCACCAATAGCACAACAATCAGGAAATTCATCCTGAAAAGGGCATACACTTTTCTCATAACCTTTGAAGACATAATCACATATCCGTTTTAGACCATGACATTCTAAATATACAAAAAAGGACGTTTTTAACTTGAAATTATCTTGAAAGCCACCCTCCAAGTCGAGCGATTATGGGCCTCAAGGTATTCGCGAGTTCTTCCTGGGAATGAGTGTCGGGGTGACCATGCAAACCGACATTCGATGTAAAGACGTGTTTGTAGTCCAAGTCCTTGTATCCAGCGGCAATTTGTTCATCGTAAATAGACTTTATTGTCGGACCAAGGTCATCATTAGGCCAAACTTTCGTAGAAACAAGCAAAAATTTCACACCTGGGTGAGCTTTACGGAGCTTTTCAAGCAATTTTGCATACGCTTTCTTGAATTTTCCTTTATCTGCATACGGCGGATTCCCCTGAAAATCGTTAATTCCCTCGAAAATCACAATCACTTGCGGGTGGAACTTTTCCAAATCCCAGCGTTCCGGCTTTGAATACGAGGTCACCGAACCCATGACCGTGTAATCATAGAGGCGTTCATACGTCCATTCGGGTACCATATTGTCGTAGTTGCGCACAAGACCGCGTCCGCTGTAGGCATTCACCTGGTAGTCGGCATTGAAACCGCTCGCAAGGAGGTAGGCATAGCTCTTGGAGGCATTTGTCTTGTCGAACTCGGGAGCGTCCTCTGCAGAGGAACCCTCGCAACCGTAACCAGCGGTAAAGGAATCGCCGATGAACTCGATGCGGCGACTGGACGGCTTGGGGGCTTCACCAAACTCGCCATCGACAGAAATGCCGTAGAACTTGATTTCAGGAACACCGCTTTCGCTAATCTTGATAAAGCGGTACTTGCGGAACGAACCGTCGTCCTGCACTTTGATGGTTCGGTTTTCCTTAGAATCGACTTCGAACTGTTCAATCTGCTTGCCGTCACGGTCAAGGCGCCAGCGAGAATGGCCTTCGACCGTAAACGTAATTTTGGAGGCCCTGGCGTTAAATGTGATGGATGCGGCAGGCGCACTGGCACGGCTTACACCGCCTGCATGGGACCAACGGCCATTGAACAACAGATTTTCCATAGTCGAGGAAGCTCCGAACGAGAACGCAGCAAGCGCACTCAGCAAAAGGAATATGCGGACAAGATTCATTGAAGGAATGATAGAAAAAATTGGGCTACCGCCCAAAACCTATTTTAAAATTCATTATTAAAAGCACGTCATGCGGGCGGGGCCCCAGCTCGGAGTTGACGCCTACGGCGTCAGCGGCTTCACTCGGTTATGCCGGTCTGCAAGCAGCCCGTCGCAACACTCGTTTTGCACGCAACTGCGAAGGAATAGCCTTGGCCGACGCTTTTTTTCAAAATAAAAAGGTCACCCTATCAGAATAGGATGACTGTTTTTGCATTTAATTAGGTTACTTACGCTTGCGGGGCAGTAGCCTTCTTGCTTAAAACCTTGATTTCTTGAATAAACGAAAGGTCGAGCGAGAACTTTTCTTCCTTGCCGCTTTCCTGGATTTCGACCATCGACGGGGACTTTGCCAAATGGAGCGCATGCACATAGAACATCTTTTCTTCAAGCTTTGCGTTTCGCTTGGACTTGTCCATAATTTTTGCAGCAAGCGGAGTGCCCACCGTCTTTGCATAGCGCAAGACCTTCACAAGATCGAACGTGCTCAGTTTCTGATAAACGCTACCGTACTTGGTAGAATCCATCGTTGCCTGGGCAGAAGCTTCGTCAGCCTCGTCTCTCAAATCGTAGTCGATTTTCTTGGATTCCGGCCATGCAATCGAGAATTCTGCCTTCCATTCGTCTTGGGCAGCGGGCGTGCGATTTTCGGTCGATTCGCCAGCATACGGGAAGAAGCCGTAGTTCTCGAGGATTTCGAATGCGCGAGATTCCAGTTCAGGATTCAAAATGAAGCCGTAACCCGGGATGTATTCTTCGGTGCATTCCATGAACTGCGGGAAGCGAGAAAGTTCGCTAAGCACTTCGGCACTTTCGACCTTGAGGAGTCGAGCCGTGCGCACCTTGGCACCGTAGAAAGAAGCATTCCATTCGGCAAGTGTCGAAGAAACGTTCTCAGGCGGCTTGAGCCAGTTGCGAAGATTTTCAACTTCGGATTCGGGGAAACCGCACTTGAGGCCAGCAACGTACGTTTCTTTTTCGAGCGTGAAGCAAAGGAACGTTTCGTCGTTCTTGACTTTAGCAAGGCATGCGAGAGAGTAAAGCACACGCGGAGCCATGCCGGTAGAAACGACCAAGTCAAAGTTCGGGAGCGCCGTAAGGTTTGCTTCGGGTATAGACGCAATAGACGTATCAAGCCAATCCCTACCCGACTTGCTCAGAACAACAGAAGTAATTTTACCTTGAGCCATGCGGAAATCGACAAGGCCCAAAATCCAAAGTTCGCAAAGCGGACGCGGCATGAATTCCCAAGGCAACACCTTGTTCTTTTCTTGAATGCGGTAAGACGGATCCATCACCCAGAAGAGGAGAGCTGCATCAGCTGCGGAAAGGCCTTCGCCCAAGCCGCTCAGCAAGCGAGCGCAAAGATTACGGTCGCCATGGAAGCGTTCCTTGATCCACCAAGAAATTACATCTTGATGCAAGCGGAACCCGTTCTTATGAATAAAATCAATTGCGGTTGCCGACGGAAGCAAGAAGGAGTTTTCGCGTTCAAGCCAACCGTTCTGCACGAGAAAACTAAAGATAAGCGAAATTTCGTGTTCGCAAGCCTTTTCGGAAACATGACGAGACGAAGTAAACGCTTCGGCGCAAATCTGGCGGCCACGGCGATGGAGCGTCCCGTTCGCGTTGATGCGGAGTTGCTTTTTCTTGGCGTTCGCAAGCACAATGCAAATATGCCAATCCAAAAGGTTCTGGAAAGAAATCAACGGGGATACCGTGTCGATTTCGCCTTCGGGCTTGATGTCAAAGCAACCGACAAAATCGCCAAAGCCCATGTAAATCGGGGTGCCACCTACGAAAGAGCGGTAAATCACGTATTCACGGCACATCGTAAGGAGGAACGTCTGGAGTTCGCGATTTTTGCTTACAGGGACCGTCAGTCGAAGTTCGTTAAATGCAAGTCCTCTAGACCCGCTATTATAAATCAAATTCAGGCAGCGGCGCTGCCACATTTCCATCTTGGAAAAGAGTCCCGCAACGCGTTCCTTGTCGGAATAAAAAGACAGTGTTTCGGACTGGATGAGAGCATTGTTTAAAAGTCCCTTTTTGCCGAACGCCTTAGCATGGGCGTTGCGAAGCAAGGGCTTGGACATACCATCAAAAAAAGCGTTTAAATCAAACATTATGCACCTTAAAGCAGGGTGCCAAATATAATAAAAAATGGGCCGTTAGTTAAGGGGCTACACACGTGAACAGGTATTGAACAATGGGGGAGGGTTCCGCCCTTAGGGGTATGTTAATCATTGTTCAAAGGTCCACAATGCAATTCAGGATTCTTTTCCTTTTTTTCCCAGCATTTTAGCAACTCAATTTTCTTTTTTACCCGAATTTCATCACCTCTGCATCTACCAGCGTACAAATCTTTTAGATACGCATAATAATCTTGTTCAGACCTAGGACTATAGTATATATTGCTGACAATAATGAAATCAAAATGTTTATTTTTCGAGGCCCCGTATTTTCCACGCCATAGCAACAATCTACCCATATATTCTCCTGTTACAGGTTTTTCAGCAGATTCTGCTATTAGTTTTTTCTCTAGGCTATCAATAATTTTTATTTGCTCTTCATTTAATTTTATATACGATTCACAATAATCAGACCATAGTATATCACCACCAATTTTATTTTTCGAATAAATAAACGATTTACTACCATATAAATAAATCAACAAATCATCCTTTAAAGAAAAAACACTATCATTAGCTGCATAAGTATTTAAGAAATCTTCTATTGCCACACCCATATAAAATTTGAAACGTTCTTTTTCATATTTGCAATATTCAGGCAAATCCCCTTTTGTAAAAAAGCCATGTTCCTTGCATTCTTCGTTTAGAACCTCTACATCTTTTTCGCCACATCCAGCAACAAATAGAGAATTAAACAACATAACAATAAAGGCAAAAAGTCTAACTGCATTCTTCATTTTCTATCCACTTTAAATATTCAACTACTTTTTACACATTCATTTTAACAAATCAATATACAAAAATTCGTTTTTCCTACAAAAAAGGCGATGCCGCAACAAGTGCGGCATGACAAAGCAGCAGGAATATGTATGACAAAGTCAGCGCGGTGGCCGGCATGTCAAGTCACTGGATCCTTCGACTTCCCCTATCGCTACGCTCCAGGGTTCGCTCAGGATGACACCTTGCAAAGCATCCTCGATTTACTTCGACAAGCTCAACACAGGTCGCGAGGATAGCTGCTTAGGATAATGTTCGAGATTACTTCACGAATCTTTCGATATCGGAGACGGAGCCTGCGATGCGCTGCTTGAAGTTCCAAATGCGGGAGAAGGTCTTGCCGTAGCGTTCGAGGATAACACGGTTATCCAAAATAAGGACCTTGCCGGAATCGGAATCGTTGCGCAAGAGGCGCCCCATACCCTGACGGAGTTCGATGTAAGCTTCAGGTACAAAGTAATCCTTGAAGAAGTTCTTGTTGGCAGCCTTCATCTCGTTCGTGATACCAGCGACAAGCGGATCTGTCGGGTTCGGGAACGGGAGCTTCGTAATGACGAGCAACTTGAGCGCATCACCCGGGAAATCCACGCCTTCCCAAAGGCTTTGGCAGCCCAAGAGGCAAGCGCCACGTTCCTTGCGGAACATCGCCACGAGACCGTCAAGCGAGCCATCGACATGCTGGCAAAGCAAAAGCTTGTTGCGTTCGGCAAATGCCGGAGCAAGTGCAGCCTGCGCCTTCATCATCGTTGCGACACTTGTGAAGAGCACCATCGTATTTTCTTCGACATTCGGAAGCACCTTCAAAAGCGTATCGTTCAAGGCATCGCCAAATTCCGGAGCCGAAGGCTTCGGGAGGAACTTTGCGACCATCACAGAGCGGCGTTCATTCACATCGGACTGTTCCGTATAAACGCGAACAAACGGCTGTTTTACCCTGAGCGTATCCATACCCATTTTCTGCAAGAAGTACGAAAGGTCTGCCTGCACAGAAAGCGTTGCAGACGTGAACGTCGCAGACTTGATCCACGGGTAGAATTTTTCTTTCCAGACTTTACCGGAGTGGAGCGGAACTGCATGCAGCTTGATGGTATGCGGATTAAACGGCTCTTCCATGTAGAAGACCCAATCATTGCGGCCAGCCTTTGTGACAAATTCAAAGTCCGAAATGAAATGTCCAATTTCGGCCATACGGCCATCGAGGTCGCTCACGACACCCTTGAGGGCCTCCATGTTCGCAGCCGCGGCAACGAGCTTTTCAGCAAAGCCACGGGCATTGTTGTACTGTTCGAGGAACGTAGCCGGGTCTGCTTCGTATTCAGCGAGAATGCTATTCGTGTACGTAAAGCCGCTACGGCCATTCTTCTGTTTGGCAAGCTTTTTGCCAATCTTCATGAAGAAGCGGTGCAGAGCCTTTTCAGCTTCGGCCAAGGATTCAGAAAGTTTGTCGCAAAGTTCGTGAAGTTCCGGCTGTTCTGCCGGGATACGGCTTGCAATTTCTGCAATGAGGCCATCGCCACCAGCTTTGGAGGGTTCAAGCGTTTTCGCAATATTTCTGAATCCGAAGAACGAGATAGAACGACCAAATATCTGGTTGCTGATTTCGGGCAAGCGGTGCGCTTCGTCAAAGACGATGTGCTCGTAAGACGGGAGCAACGCAAAATCAAGTTGCAAGTCCGAAAGGAAGAGCGAATGGTTCACGAGCACCATGTTCGCATTCATGGCCTTGCGCTTTGCAATGAGCGCCGGGCAGTTTTCGTGACACGAGTGATTTTCGCCATTGCAGCAAGAGGCACTGCACGAAAGCTTGGACCAAAGCACACGATTGCGGCTCTGGCTAAAGGAATTACATTCGTTGATGTCGCCCGTTTCGGTTGTGAGCACCCATGGTATCAGAGCCATGAAGGAATCACGTTCTTCAGCGGAGAGGAGCGTTTGCGGATGCATCAACAATTCTTCGAACTTGCGAAGGCAAAGGTAATTGTCGCGGCCCTTCAAAATTGCGGGGCGGAGCTCGCCATTGTAAATCTTTGCAATCTGCGGGATAGATTGCGTCCAGAGCTGTTCCTGCAAAGTGCGAGTTGCCGTACTGATTAAAACACGTTCGCCAGTAATAGCCTTGTTCGCTGCGGTAATCAAGTACGAGAGTGTCTTGCCAGAACCGGTCGGAGCTTCGAGCACGCAGAGGCCGCCCTTGTACATGTTGCGTTCCATGACCGAGGCAAAATCTTGCTGGTTGTGGCGCGGCTTGTAATCATCGACAACAAACGAAATGAATCCGCCTTCCTTGAAGAACTCACTCACGCGCGGAGCCCTGGACTTGGGCAAAGCTTCCGGAGCAGGAGCGGATGGCAGCTTGTACTTCGGAGCAGCAAGTTTTTCGACTTTTGAAGTGAAAAGCGTCTCGTAGCCAGAGCCCTTGGCAACTTGAGAAAGAGCATCGTAGATCCACGGGTCCATCGTAGAAATCTTTTCAAGAGCCTTTACAAACAAGCGACCGCATGCATCGGCATCGGGCAAAGCGCGGTGAGCACGGCTACGTTCAATATCGAGTTCCTGCACAAGAGTATCAAGGCGATGGTTCGGAACATCCTGGAACGCAATGCGCGAAAGCGTAAGCGAATCCCAGAACACATGGGAATCGTAAGAAATGCCGACCTTTGCAAAAGTCTGCTTGAGGAACTTGGAATCAAAAACGGCATTATGGGCTACAATCGGAAGATCCCCGACAAACGAGCAAATCTGCCCTGCAACCGTTGCAAAATCCGGAGCACTTTCCAAATTTGCCTTGTTAATGCCGGTAAGCGTCTCAATAAAGGGACGAAGTTCTGCAGAAGTCGGCTTCACCAGAAAATCGAGATTTTCCTTCGGTTCGCCATTTTCAAAGCGAACTAAAGCCACCTCGATGATTTCGTCTTTCTCGAAATCAAGTCCGGTCGTTTCCAAGTCTAGCGCCACAAATGCGGGAATTTTTTCCATCTTCATCCATCCTTTAAGGCAATGCCGGCAAGTTCGGCATCAGTTGTTCTAAATCGTTTGCACCACTCTTGATTTTCAACGTATCAATCGGGGATCGCCATGCAGAGCCAAAGCTAAAGGGATTCAAAGAACCGCCATTGGGAAGTCCAGTCCCTTTATCTGCATAATAATAATCAATAATGTAACCACCTTCAACAAGGTCGTTAAAGGAAAATACTCCATAAGAAGAGCACTTTGCATATTCAAACTTGCCAGTTTCTACAGACTTGAGGCGGACAACAGCACCCGCCTTTGCACCAGGAATTCTGCCAGCCATCGAAGCAAGCTTCAATTTGGAAACGGATTCAAACGTAAGTTTGTTTTCGTACTTTGTCTTGATTACTGTATCACGGACGCCATTGCTATCGGCCTTGGCCAAAGTCGTATCGGCATAGCCACGCAACAAGTTGAACTTGGAATCTGTCGGCCACGGGGCATCGCGCTTTACAAGGTAGCGGACCGGATCGAGCTTTTTCGCAGCAACTTGAACGGTATCCTTATTTTCGACAATAAAGAACATATCCTTCAAGGAATCGACAACAGGCTTGTTGTAAATAACAATCAAGGAATCTTTCGGGAATGCATTTTTAGCCTTTCCTGTAAGCTGAACAGTCTGGATTTTCGGAGCAAGCGTATCACCCTCCATTTCTTTCCATTCAATTTCAGCATAATTTCGAGCGGTATCCAGCACATGATTCAAAGAATCCTTGCCATTGGAGCAAACAAACTTGTACAAAACCTCGTCTTTCGGCTTCGGGTCAAAGTAAAAGCGCGGAGCGCTAGATGTGCTGAGATAAACAAGTCGAGGATAAAGCGTATCGCCATCCTTCGAAGACAAATAGCAATTGGAGGTATCCGCAAAAGCAGAATCAAAATAAACACGGCGCGTGAAATTCGCTTCGAGCACATCCTTAAAAGGCTGCGTTACGTTGTCCAGTTCCATTAAAGACGTATCTTGGTTCGCAAGCGCAATCCACAAAGTATCATGCACCGTTTCATTCAACTGCAAGTCCGAGACCCAAACACCGGCAAGTTCTGACGAAGGTTCAATCTTGTGGTTGCCATTCCCATCGACAAATGCGACTACGCGATAATGCCCAGCTTTAAGCCCCGTAAACGTAAAGTTTCCAATGCTATCAGCCGCCGTGATGTAAAGCGGTTCTTCTTTTGTAAGCATCGGGAGCGAATCTAGCACATGCGTGACCGTATCGCGGTACTTTTCAAGATAGCGCTTGGATTCACGTTCAGCACCCATCAAATAAAGCCCTACGCTCGGATAATTCTTTTTGCGGA